>JAYTNA010000334.1:0-5751 GCA_043748865.1 Saprospiraceae bacterium | reverse complement strand
CGCGTATCACGCGTATCTCCTCTACTTTCAGTTCTGTCTCTATTATAATTGGAAGTAGTATTTGATACAGGTGAGTAGTTGCTATTAGAGGAAGTCGCGGGTTTATATTCTTTTTGTACTTGCGGTTTTTTATTTTTTTTATCGGCACGCGATGAACCGTAATCATCGAACTCCATCAATGCCGGATTGATAAAACCGTCATCATCATCAGGAATTTCCGGTTTTTCGGCTGCTTTAATAACCGGACTTATTGTTATGGATTCGTTTTCATAATCATCGAAATCCATCATCAAAGCACTCGGAATATCGTTATCACCTAATAACTCCGGCTGAATTTCCGATTTATTAAATTTCGGTACGCCGGATTTTTTAGCCGTTGTTTGAGATTTAGTAGGCGCATCAAAACGTTTGTTATCTACAGGAGGCGGATCAATCACCCGTTTGCGCGGGCGTTTGTCAATTTCTTTGTTTCGAGAAGAATTATTTTGAGCTAAAAATTTATCATGCGGATCGTCATCATTAACGAGGACTTCCGCAGTCGTAGAAGCCTCATCGGAAGACGATAAAGCTTGCGCATCCAATACTTTAAAGATGAGATCTTGACGACTCAGTTTTTTGTATTCGGGTATTCTCAATTGTTCTGCTACATCTTTTAATTCTTGTAGCAACATTTCCTGCAATTGCAGAATGTTATACTTCATAGGTAGGTGAAATAATTTAAAAAAATAGTCGGATAGTTTTTAACTTTAAAGAAAGTTGATTGTGAGGAAAAAATATCGAAAAAGAATTTAAGTGTGCTAAATACCGAGTTTAGGTTTCGTATGTTACTGACTTCAATTCGGATAATAAAACCGGCTATGTAATTGTTTTTAAAATTTTAATTTGAGTGTCTCTGAAAGAGAACACACATTCTTTGCCACCGGTTAGACTCAGGTTTGTTTGACGAATACTTATTTGATACAAAAATTAAATTCAGCAGAAATAAATAGAAACGCAGAGGAAATTGAAGAAACGATTGAGGATTAGTAAAATCGTTCTTGTCAGAATGTATGTGATGAAACGTTAATAACGGTGGTTTGTTTCATTCTCAGTGCAAATATAATCAGTATTTTATAATCTCAAACTTTATTTGCGTTTTTTTTTATTTTTTTTTTATTTAAAAAAACAAAAAAGAGATTATCGTAAACGATAACCTCTTTTCCACTTTTAAAAACTATTTTAATTTTTATTAAATTTATTCAACAACAAATTTAACTGTCGCAGTTTCACCTAATGTATTGCGCAAACGTGCAAAGTACAAACCTTTAGCCATTTGTGCCATTTCAATAGGAACTTCGCTTTCAGTTGTTGAAGGGAAAACGTGTACAATCTGACCCATGATATTCAATACATCTATAGTATGTGCTGCTTTGCTGATGTTTTCGAAACTTAATACGGCTCTGTCTAATACCGGATTCGGATATACAGAAAGTTTTTGTGCTGTTGTTAAATCGAAAGTACTTGAAGCAAAAACTTGTTTGCATGTATTGAAAACATACGCCGGTGCTAAAATCGCACCTGTTAAATTTTTTGTCACAAGAATGCGATTGCCGTAGCCATTACCGGCTTTTATACAAGGTGCTGTTACACCGCGTTCATCTTCAGTATAATTGTCTGTAGCAACAGTACCATCACCCCAAGTTTTACCGTTAATGAATTTGAATTCAGCAGTATCATTCGCGGGACGCGGAACTTTAATCGTTATTCCATAAATACTATCACTTGCAGGTGATAATAACTTTAAGTTTTTTGCGGTCGGCGGATCCCAATCTTTTTGACTAGGTGAACCCAAAGCTCCTGTAACACGCAAACTGTCAGAATTTAATTTTCTGCCCGAACCTTTTAAAGTAACACGGAAAGTTACTGTGAGTGTATCTTGAGCTTGAACAAAAGTCATGGCACACACCATGATTACCAAAATAGAGTAAAGTTTTTTCATTGAGAATAATTTAGAAATAATTGAAATAGATTAAATAATTTTGAGATGGTAAAATTACCGGCATTTTGTTTTTAAAAAAATTTTTTAGATTGTTTTTTAGTTATTTAACATTTTTCTTTCCGATTTAGCACTTTCTCATAAAAATTAATACACACAAATTATGAGCATTTCCCGCAGACGACGCAGATTTTTTACGCAAATTCTACAGGAAAGAAAATCTGTGTAAATTTGCGGCGTTTAAATCTGCGCCATGTGCGGGAGATTTGTTTCTCATTCCTTAAACCAACATACGAATAGGATCTTCCAAAACACCTTTTAATGTTTGTAAAAATTGCGCGCCTGTTGCGCCATCTACAACGCGGTGATCGCAAGACAAAGTCATTTTCATCACATGTCCGACTACAACTGCCGCGTCTTTTACAACCGGTTTTTGCATAATAGAACCCACCGCTAAAATACACGAATCCGGCGGATTAATAATCGCCGTAAATTCTTCGATGTCGAACATACCGAGATTGGAAATTGAAAAAGTATTGCCCTGCATTTCCGGCAATTGCAATTTTCCTTCTTTTGCTTTGCCGGCAAGTGCACGCACTTCCGTACTTATTTGTGTCAACGATTTTGTATCGGCATTGCGAATGACCGGCACGAATAAACTTTCTCCGACTGCTACAGCGACACCTATGTTGACGTTATGATTTTTGCGAATAAAATCGCCCATCCAAGATGAGTTAATTGTCGGATGTTTTTTCAATGCAGCCGCCGCCGCACGTATAACTATATCGTTGTAAGAAATTTTTACGGGCGCAGCAATTTTGTTGAGTTGCTCGCGCACTTCAACGCATTTATCCATGTTCACTTCTATCGTCAAATAGAAATGCGGTGCGGAAAATTTGCTTTCACTCAAACGTTTTGCTATTGTTTTGCGAATACTTGTGAGTGGTATATCTTCATAAGCATCACCACTCATTCCGTTTGAAATTGCAACAGCCGGTTTTGGTGCCGGTACGGAAACAACTGTCGGAGCCGGTGCGACACTCGGCGTAGCAGTTTTTGAAGCCGCTTTTTCTACATCACTTTTCACAATGCGACCGTTATCACCGGAACCTTGAATAGATTGAAGCGGAATTCCTGCACTCTTCGCCATTTCTTTTGCTAACGGCGATGCAAATACGCGACCGGCATCGTGCGTTTCTACGGGTGCAGTATTATCGGAACTCGATGAAGCTGCCGCCACTTCTAAAGGTGCAGATTTTGTTTCTTTAACAGCCACCGAAGTAGCGCCACCGCTCAACAAACTTTCATATGCTTCGCCGGCTTTACCGATAATGATGAGTGGCGCACCTACTAAAAGTTTATCGCCGACTTGCGCACCTATATACAGTATGGTACCTTTTTTCGGACTTTCAAAATCCATTGTCGCTTTATCTGATGTTATTTCGGCGAGCAAATCTCCCTTATCAACGCTGTCGCCTACTTTTTTGTGCCAAGCAATGAGTTCACCTTCTTCCATCGAATCGCTTAACCGCGGCATTAATACTATATCAGCCATTTTTTATTTTTATTTTTAGACAGAAATTATTGAACCAAAATGCAAATATAAAACAACTTAACTACCGGTCGTTTACAAATGTTTATATATTTGCTCTAAAAGAAAAAAATTATGCAAGTCTCGTCTCAGTTAATTCAAGATGCTGTAAATGCTTTTGCATCGCTGCCCGGTATCGGAAAAAAATCGGCGTTGCGTTTGGTTTTATATTTAGTAAAACAACCGACGGAAAAAACAGAAAATTTCGCCAATGCACTTGTCGGTATGCGACAACGCATAAAAATTTGTCGCCGTTGCAACAATATTTCCGACAACGATTTGTGCAGTATTTGCAGCGACCCGCGCCGCGATCAAGTAACTGTAATGGTCGTTGAAAGTATTCGCGATGTGATGGCGATTGAAGAAACGCAACAATATAGAGGTGTGTATCACGTACTTGGCGGCGTTATTTCTCCGATTGAAGGCATCGGACCGAATGATATTCAGGTGATATCGCTCATAGAGCGCGTACAAAGTGGTGAAGTCAAAGAAATCATCATGGCAATTTCTCCGACAATTGAAGGCGAAACCACTATTTTTTATCTCTCGCGCCAACTCCAAATGTATCCGGTGATTATTTCCACCCTCGCACGCGGTATTTCTTTCGGCAGCGAATTGGAATATGCCGATGAAACTACACTCGGACGTTCTATTGCGCAACGTGTGCCGTATAAAACGGGGGAGATGTAGAGACGGCGATTATTGGCATCTCGTTTTGTAATTATTCAGGTTGTTTTTCGGTAGTTAAACAACCGCGAAAGCGGTTGAATATCGTAGGTTTACACTTGTTAAAATAAAGCAAATAAAATTTGGCTTGACTGAATACCGTTTGAATGTTGGTAACAATACCGTTTTCATGTTTGGTACTTTCACGCCTGTCATACAATAATTCGGACAGAACCTTGGGCATTAAAGCCCGTCTCACGATGGTGAACAATATTGTATGAATTTGCCGAACTTTTTACTCATTTTTTAAACTTTTTTAAATTATGTCCGACGAAAAAAATTACATCTGTATTGATGTCAGCAAAAACACCTTGCAAATCGCGGTGCGAAATGCCGGCGGTAATTGGCATGACATAACCATATCAAATACGGTTGCGGATATCAACGAGTGGTTGCAAAGCGTCGAACCTACCGCTTTTTTCGTATTTGAATATACGGGTACCTATTCTTCCCGATTGACTTATTGTTTAAATCTTGGAGGCTATTCTTTTTGTTGTCTTACCGCAACGCAAAGCAGCGGTTTCGGCAAGACCTTAAAAAGCACCTCTAAAACAGATAAAAAAGACGCACGAATGTTGTATTTATACGGCATTAAAATGCAACCCGAAGCAATGGAACTGCCCGACGAAGCATCGAGACATAAGAAGCACAAATTCAAGCACTTGACACTTCTGAAAACGGAAAAAATGTCTTTTGCAAACAGATTGCACGCCATTGAATTCGATTGTTTTGCCGACCCGTCGGTAAAAAAAAGCATCGAATCAACGGTTGCGTTTTTCGATACTCAAATTATCGAATTGGAAAAAGAGTTGTTCGATGACGAAAATAACCTGCCCGACTATGTGCGTATCGAAAAACTCTTGACTTCGATTGCAGGCATCGGAGTAAAATCGGCGACCGCCATCAATTTGGCAACAAACGGCATGGCTAATTTCGACAATCCCAAAGCAGTTGCCAAATATTTAGGCGTTTGTCCGTCCGATAAATCTTCGGGGTCTTCGCTCAGAGGCAGAGGCGCGATTCCGAAATCGGGTAACGCTTTCGTCAGAAAATGTTTATACATGGCAGCTTTAAGTGCCAAAAAATTCAACCGGTCTTGCAAAGAACTTTACGAAAGATTAAGACTAAAAAGTAAAACACACAAAGTCGCAATGATCGCCGTTGTACATAAATTAATCAGACAGGCTTTCGCGGTTATTAAAAACAATGTTCCTTTTGACAATAATTTCGCTTCGGCAAAATAATATTTGTTCCGAAATTTGCTTTTTAACACAGAACATGAACGCTAATTTTAGCCCGTTTATTCGACACATTCAACCGCTTGCGCGGTTGCAAAACCTTGTTTTTTTTGTTCCCCCGCGCTTTAGATTCGAGCGTTAACTTATGAGTTTACAGTGTATTTTTGTTCTTTGAAATTTTGATTACCTATGCGATTTAAAAATGTAGAATCGACTGAATT
>JAYTNA010000333.1:0-1790 GCA_043748865.1 Saprospiraceae bacterium | reverse complement strand
GTATTGTTGGCGTTGTTTTTCCATTTCTTCGCCGTGTTCCCAATCTTTTCCGTATTTATCGTATTTTTTTCTTTTATCCGGATCGCTCAAAACTTCATTCGCTGCATTGATTTCTTGAAACTTTTTACCGGCTTCTTTATCATTCGGGTTTAAATCCGGATGCAATTTGCGTGCTAATTTTCGATAAGCGGTTTTTATATCATCTTGAGTCGCATCTTTATTAATGCCGAGTGTTTGATAGTAGTCTGTAATTGCCATATTTTTTATTTTTCAATTCTGCAAATTTATAAAAGCCTGCGGTAAAAATTCAATTATATCGCCGGAAATCATACCTATCTCGCCTTTATTTTTTTTTGCTAAATCGCCTGCGAGACCATGTATATACACACCGAGCAAACAGGTATTTAAACACGAGTAACCTTGCGCCAATAATCCGGTGAGAATTCCCGTCAAAATATCGCCGCTCCCCCCTTTTGCCATACCCGGATTGCCGGTGCTGTTGAAATATGATTTACCTTCCGGAGTTGTAATACAAGTGTTCGCACCTTTTAAAATTACATACACTTTATGTTCTTTTGAAAAATTTATTTGAAGCGCGTGTCGGTCAAAATCATTTTCGACTTTGCGTGTCAAACGTTCAAATTCTTTCGGGTGCGGTGTTAAAATAGAATCCGGTGGCAGAGACGCGAAGCCTTGCGTCTTGACACTGTTTAAACTCAAAATGTTTAAAGCATCAGCATCAATCACCAAAGGTTGAGAACTATTTTTTAGAAAATCTATTACAACAGTTTGAGTGCTTTCATCTATACCGAGACCCGGACCGATACCGATTGAGTTGAAAGTTGAAAGTTGAAAGTTGAAAGTTGAAAGTATATTTTGAATAAAGTTATTCTCACTTTCAACTTTCAACCTTCCACTTTCAACTAACCCACTGTCCGTCACTGTCATCGCTTCCGGTATGCCTATTTGAATAATTTCGTAACCACATTTCGGCACATACATCGTGAGTAAACCGACTCCGGACCGCAAACACGCACTGCCCGCCAATAAAGCCGCGCCAATTTTTCCGTAACTGCCGGCAATAATTAAAGCGTGACCAAAATTGCCCTTATGCGAAAATTTTTTGCGCGGTTTAATTAAACTTTTAACAAAATTTTTCTCAAGAAAATAATGCTCGGTAGTAGTTTGTTCAATATATTTTTCATGCAAATTAATATCCAAAACGACAACATCACCGACAAATTCCGAATTTTCGGGAAACATAAATGCTAATTTCGGGCATTGAAAAGTTAATGTTGTTGCAGCTTTTATAATCGGTGACTCCGGATTGGAATGAACGTCGGCAAAAAGTCCCGAAGGCATATCTATTGAAATAATTTCAATTATCGGATTTGTTTGGGCTGCGCTATTCATTTTTTGAATACAATCGGCAACGAAACCGGTTATCTCTTTTGAAATGCCTGTACCAAAAACTGCATCAATTATAATATCGCCGTTACCTAATGTCGGAAAGTTATCTGCTAAGTTCGATTTATTGAGTTCAACAATTTTAATTTCTTTTAATTCTGACAGCCGTTTGAAATTTTCATCGAAATCGAGCGAAGTTTTATCTGAGTAACGCAGAATAAATACAGTCACGTGGTCATAACCGCTTTTGTAAAACATACGAGCGAGGGCTAAACCGTCACCACCATTATTACCGAGTCCGCAAAATACATAGAATCGTGGTGTTTTTTTGCAATGTTCACTAAACCAAACTAAGCATTTGAAAGCGGCGCGTTCCATCAAAG
>JAYTNA010000332.1:0-3972 GCA_043748865.1 Saprospiraceae bacterium | reverse complement strand
ATTGCCCGAAACACCTGAAGCTCTTGTCCGTGCCTGGGAGGAAAACGTAAATAATAATGAATTTGAATTACCACGCATGGTGAGCAAGGGCGAAGTTTTAAATTTGGTGAACTCAGTAGAAGCGTCAAACGCCGATCAAAAACTGCCAGTTTTTCCGATGAAAATTCTTTCAATCAAATGCGACGACCTCAATAACATAGGTAATTGTACGTGCCATATTCAAAATGATACGGGCGAACAAACGTTTTTATACACTTTAATAAAAGATGACGGGCAATGGTTTCTCACAAAAGTGGAATCTGAAGATGAATTGGCATCTCCCGGCAAAACTAATAAAGATAAAAGTTTAAAATCGTTATAAGTATCGGAGCCTAAAGCAATCAATTCTAACTTTTTATCGCCGCAATGCCCGGCAATTCTTTACCTTCTAAAAATTCGAGTAAAGCACCACCACCGGTTGAAACAAATGACACGTCATGCTCTAAACCCAATTGACTCACGGCAGCAACAGAATCACCACCGCCGACGAGTGAGTAAGCACCTTTTTTAGTCGCTGCTGCAACTGCTAAAGCAATGCCTTTAGTGCCGCCGGCAAATTTTTCCATCTCAAAAACGCCCATTGGTCCGTTCCATAAAATGGTTTTTGATTTTAAAATCACTTCACGAAATTTTTCCACAGCTTTTTCTCCAATATCTAATCCCATTAAATCGGCTTCAATGGCATCACTCGGACATATTTTTGTGCTTGCATTGGCATCAAATTTATCTGCGGCAATGCTATCGAGCGGTAAAATTATATTTACTCCGGTTTTAAGTGCTTCACGTACAATCGCACGCGCTTCTTCTAATCTGTCATCTTCGCAAAGCGATTTTCCGATTTCTCCACCCAATGCTTTGAAAAAAGTATAAGCCATACCACCACCGATAATTAAACTATCCACGCGAGAAATCAGTTGTTTGATGATGAGAATTTTATCACTCACTTTTGCACCACCAATAATTGCGGTATATGGATGACGCGCTTTATTCAAAACTTTTTCTGCATTTTTAACTTCTGCATCCATCAAATAACCGAAACTTTTGTGCTTTTTGTCAAAAAACTGAGCAATAGTGGCGGTAGAAGCATGAGCGCGGTGCGCGGAACCAAAAGCATCGTTGATATAGATATCGCCTAATGCCGCTAATTTTTTAGCCATCTCCACATCGCCTTTTTCTTCACCTTTATAGAAGCGTGTATTTTCGAGCAATAAAACTTCTCCGGATTTTAAAGTGGCAGATTTTTTAACTGCTTCTTCACCAATGCAATCATTTGCAAATTGAACGGGTACATCAAGCAATGCGCTCAAATGTGCGATGATATGTTTTAAAGAAAAACGCTCGTAATCAACACTGCCATCTTCTTTTAATTTTTTTAATGGTCTATCGAGGTGACTCATTAGAATAACTGCCCCGCCTTGTTTCAAAATTTCTTTAATAGTTGGAACGGCAGCGCGAATACGCGTATCGTCCGTAATGGCATAAGTTTTTTTATCGAGCGGAACGTTGAAATCAACGCGTACTAAAACTTTTTTGCCTGCAAAAGGGATTTTCATAATTAATTGGATAATAGATGAAAGACAATGGACAATGGAATTACTGACTATGGACCATAAATAATGGAAAATTAACTAAGAATAGCGTATTCAAATAAGTGTATCAAATTATTTTCCATTGTCTATTGTCAGTAAGTCCATTGTCCATTGTCCATCGTCAGGAAATTTGCGCAAAGGTAATTTTAAAACGTGCAATCCCCAAACAAAAATTGTTTTGCATTATTTTCCGTTACTTGATTTTACTAAACGATCTAAATTGTTTTCCTCAAAATATTGTTTTGCTAACGCACTTGCATCGCTCAAAAGCGTTTCCAATCGCGGATAGTCTTTTCCCAATAAATTATAAACCTTATTCAACGACGAAGCATCATCAAGTGAAGAAGTTGCTTGCAAGGCATCTTTCAATATATTTATTCTCAATCCATTGTCTTTCAATTTACCTAATTGTGCAATCATTGAACTTAAAGCAAAAAAATGATTGGTTTCTAATATCAGCACATTTTTAGAATCGGTTGGAGCGGGTAATTTATTGTAAGGTGAGGAAATAACATCGGGTGTCAAGTATTTTTTTAAATTTTCGGCTGCCGGTCTATCTTCTTGCAATTGTACAGCGCCTTGTAAGGCGTGCGGATAAATGCTTAACCACCGCAATTTGCGTCGCAATTCGTGTACATCGGCTTCTACATTTTTAAATACAAAACCTGTATCAAATGCAAAAGTTTTTATTTTTTCAATCTGTTTTTGATAAAAATCTTTAAGAAAAGCCACTTCATTGCCTTCTTTTTCCCAATCAACAGCTTTCACTCTGTCTTTAATATCTTTTAAGCCTTTTCCTGTGAGCCACTTACCGGTAATTAATAAATCGTTGAATTTTTTTGTGTTTTGTTTTACATTTATATCTAAAAAAATTTTTATTGGCGCGGAAATTTTCTCGTTGCCGGCAAATTCTTTCCGGAAAGCTTCATAGTAATCTATGGCACCCAAAACATCTTCAAAGGCTTTAAATTCATCTCTTAAGGCAGTAAATTTTTTTTTATCGTGCCAAGTCGCATACATCTTCGACAAAGCTTCCAGCATAAACATCGGCGTGCGCATATCATTCTGAAATAACCACAATGCCGGATTTTCTTGAGTTTTAGCTGTATTAATTAAATTTTCAATTTTATTTAATTGAAAATCAAATCTTGATTTGCCTTGATTCATATTTTTAAAAAGCGTTTGAATATAATTTCAAAATATTTTTTCCTTGTTCTTTAATTAATTCACGTTCAAAGTAATTTCATCTTCTTTTTTTAGAAAATCTATAAACACGACTTCTTGGTGACCGGAAGACAGCAAAGCCGAATCGGAAACTACATTTATCGGTGTGATGCATGATAAATTTTTTTCGCGAAAAGGGATATTATAATCCAAATTATAAGCAGAAATAACAGACCAACGCGCATTGTCGGAAAGATTGGCATCGGAGCGGTGCAAGAGATTACTGTGAAAAAATAGAACGTCACCGGGTTTCAATTCACAATAAACTAATTCGCAATGCTTTTGTGCTTCATCTACAAACGCTTGTTCCGCACCTTGTTGTTCACCGGCAAAACTGTGTTCAAAGCGTTGCATTTTATGTGAACCTTTTAATATTTGCAAACAACCGTTTTCTTTTGTGGCTGCCGTTAATGCTACCATGAAGGAAATCATCGCCTCAGGATACAAAAAACCATTTTTATACCAATAGCCGTAATCTTGATGCCATTCCCAAGCACCGCCAACTTTGGGTTCTTTCACCATCACTTTTGAATGAAAATGGCAAACTTTTCCTCTATCGCCCAATAATGTCTGAACACCGTTAATAACACGTGCAGAACGCGACATTAAACCGAACGAATCATCTCCTGGTGTGAACCATAGCGTTAATTTTGTTTTACGACCGGATTGATCGTTTAAATCCATCGCGTTCTCTCTCATCGTATCATCTTGTGCGACTTCGAGCAATAAATCTATTTCTTTTTGAGAAAAAAAATTAGATTTTATCAAGTAACCATCGTTTTGGAAATTTGATTTTTCCGAATCGGTAATGTTTAAATTTTTCATTTTAATTTTTTTAATTTTTTTGGTTCTTTGACAATATTAATGGTGGTTAACTATTGAGTAAACCTAATAAGATAATTTCCCGCAGATTGGTGCAGATTTTTTTCGCAGATATGCGTAAATTGCTCTGCGAACATCTGCATTTTTAAAATCTGCGGGCATCTGCGGGAAATTCTAACATAAGGGATTTTTTACTCCATTAAAATTGTCAAAGAACCATTTTTATTTAATTTTTTTTTTGAAAATTTTTTTTTGAAAAATGAAATTCAATATCGAAACGAAGATAATATTTTTTTGA
>JAYTNA010000331.1:0-6773 GCA_043748865.1 Saprospiraceae bacterium | reverse complement strand
TGCGTCGTACATTATTATTTTTTATTTCAACTTGCTTTATACGGAAGAAACAAAAGAAACCCTTATCAACCACGAACTCAACTTAAAATATGAACCGATTGTATCGCAATTGTTTGAACAAATTGCTGAAGCACCCACCGACAGTGTAGGTTCAGAAGCAAGTAAAATTTCTGCACCTTTTCTTAATAAAATTTTACAAAAATACGCACAAACGAACGAAACTGCTTTACACATTTACGATACCAACGGTTATTTATTAGCCACCACAGAAACAAATTTATTCGATAAAGGGCTGGTTTCGCGCTTTATGGATGCAGCAGCTTATCGAAAATTAAGCAATGCCGAAACGAACAGCAGTTTTAAAGCAGATGAGCGCATTGGTAATTTTCATTACAAAACCAATTACTATAACATCTGGGGAAAGAATAAAAAATTACTCGGTTTTTTAGAAACACCGCTTTATTCCGGCGACAGGAATTTAAAGTTATCGGCTTATGCTTCGCGCTCTTCCAATTTATTTTATTTAGCCATTTTGTTTTTGCTCGGTATTCTGGCGGTGTACGAAATTACCAAATTGAATATGCGTCCTATTAAAGATATTGCCGAAAAACTTAAACGTATGACGATCGGCAATAAAGCTGAAAATGAACGCATTGAATGGTCAAGAAATGATGAAATTGGTGTTGTAGTAAACGCTTACAATAATAAAATAGAAGAACTGAAAGATAGTTTTGAAAAGATTTCGGAAGCGGAGCGCGCCATGGCTTGGAAAAGTATGGCACAACACGTCGCGCATGAAATCCGAAATCCGTTAACCCCGATAAAAATGGTGGTGTCGCACTTGAGTTTTATAAAAGATGTGGACGATGCTACTTTTAAAGAAATTGCATTGCGCTCGGCACAACTCATTCTCGATCAAGTTGAAACTTTGGAACGCATCACCAACGAATTTGCTTTTTTTGCTAAAATGCCGCAAAACGCGAATAATTCTGCTTTCGAACTCAATGAATTGATTAGTTCAGTGACAACTTTATTTATCAGCGGGAACAATGACAAAAATATAAAAATTTTAATCAGTTTGCCGGATGCGCCGCTTTTTATTTATGCAGATAAAAATCATTTGCTCGGTGCTTTCAATAATTTGATAAAAAATGCGATTCAAGCGATTCCACCCGAAAGACCCGGCGTTGTGCGCGTGAGTTTATATCCGCAAAAGACAAAAGCCATTGTGCGTATCAGCGATAACGGTGTCGGTATTCCGAAAGATGCCACCGAAAAAATATTCGGGCAAAATTTCACGACTAAACTGCAAGGCTCCGGTATTGGTTTATATTATACGAAACAAATCATACAATCCGCCGGCGGTAAAATTTACTTTGACAGCGTAGAAGATATCGGTACCGATTTTTTTGTCGAATTGGATATTTACGACAGTGCGGTGGAAGTTGTAGAAAATTCTGCGGTAGTTGAGATTAAAAAAGTGCATAAGGCCGGGATGTAGAAATAAAACGCGAGTCTTTTCAGGTAAAAACCTTATTAGCTATCTTTTTACTTCTCGTTATTTTAAACCTTCGCGTCTTTATCTTTTTTGGGGATACTCAAATCGAACAAACGCAAGCGACGTTTTTTGCCGAGCCAATAGATACGAGTGCCGCCGATTTTAGTGAGTAACCAACCGGCAGCGAGTGTAGATGCTCCGACAGTTGTTGCCGTCGGACAATTATCGCAAGGACCGGTACGACCGGCAAGTGAATAGAAAAGTGCCGCTCCACCAAAACCCATCATTGCGTTCCCAATTGTTTTTGTGAAAGGTACCCCTCCTACTTTTTTTACGGCGAGAATAGTACCGATTTGTACGCGCCCGTTTTCAAAAAAAATTTCTTGGCGATCCAAATCAAAATCGGTAATGATGTCGGTGTACCAAATATCGTTGCCTTTCACTTTATCGAGTTTGTATAAAATGGGTGAACCGATGTAGTAAGTTATTTTTTTGATATTGCCGGGTACTTCCAACCGCATAGATTTTTGTGCGAATAGTATTGGAGTTAATAATAAAAAAATAAAAACAACCCTCATTTTTTTATGGCACATTTCAGATAATCGGTTAATTGGTTGTAAAAATACGCTAACTAAAACGTTCCGAGAATTGTTATCGCTTCTTTTAGAAAAAAAATAACTAAAACTATGAAAATAAATTAATGATTTGCTCCTAAAGAAAGTTAATTTTAATTACCTGCAACATTTTTTCAAAATACTTGTCGTTAATGACAGTAACATGACAAGACCATTTAATTTATAAGAAGCATCGTCATAAACATAATAAAACACAATTGCCTAAGCTCTAATTATTGAAAACCTTTGACATGAAAAAAATCTTTTCTCTCGCGCTTTTTTGCTTTTCATCTTTATTTTTTACCTCTATTGCTTTTACTCAAACCCCGAACAAAACTACTTTGAAAGGCACACTCATCGACAGCACCGGCGCGGAATTAGCTTTTGCTACCGTGATGTTACTCGAACCAAAAGACTCCGCACTCATAAATTTTACGCGCAGCGACGACAAAGCAACGTTTGAATTTAAAAACATCAAAAACCGTGATTATTTACTCAAAATTTCTTATGTCGGTTTTTTGCCGTATCAATCTTATATCGCGGCAAGTACAACAGAGATGAATGATTTCGGTAAAATCGTGCTCAAGCCAATTACTAAAGAATTGATGGAAGTGGTGATAAAAACCGCTCGCGCACCGTTGAGTATCAAAGGAGATACTATTGAGTACAACGCCGCTTCATTTAAAGTACCGCCCGGTTCTACAGTGGAGGATTTGTTGCGTCGCTTGCCGGGTATTGATATTGATGCCGATGGCAACATAAAAGCGCAAGGTAAAAGTGTAAAACGTTTGTATGTGGACGGAAAAACTTTTTTCGGCGACGACCCGAAAGCAGCGACAAAAAATTTAGATGCTGAAGCAATTTCTAAAGTGCAGGTATTCAACGAAAAATCTGATCAAGCAAAATTGACGGGTGTGGATGACGGCAAAAAAGAAAAAGCGATGAACCTCGAACTTAAAGAACAATTTAAAAAAGGTGCATTTGGAAAAGTGGCTGCTGCGGCAGGAACGGAAGATCGTTGGGCAACACGCGGTAATTACAATCGGTTTGATAAAAAACAACAATTTTCTGTTTTGGGTTATGCAAATAACGTCAATCAAACAGGTGTGAATTGGGAAGATTACGGCGAGTTCAAAGGTCAAAATACTTTTAACAACAACGATAACGGCGATTTCGGTTTCAGCAGCGGTAACGGATTTATTCGTTATTATGGTGGTGATGACAGTGACGTGCCGCGCAATTATTTCGACGGTCGCGGTTATACGAACAACGGCGGTACGGGTGCGAATTACAATTTCGACAATAAAAAAACTAAAATCAGCACGAGTTATTTTTATAACCAAACGCTTTTAAATCTCGATCAATACGGTCTTCAAAAAACTTTTTTGCAAGACAGCACTTTTTCTAACACCGATACGCTGCATCAATCCGATTTCAGAAGAAATCATAGCATCGCTGCACGTTTGGAACAAATGATTGACTCAAACAATACGCTTATCTCTAAACTGAATTTCAGACACAGTGACGACGATAAAAAATCAAACGACGGACAAACTTTCAGCACCAATCAATTGCTGTCAAATAAATCTGAAGTGATAGCTTCAAATCGTCTCAATACCGTAGCAATTTACCGCCATAAATTTAAAACGAAAGGACGCAGTTTTGCAGCGAGTGCTTCGTACAATTACAACACAAGTGATGATACCGGAAATTGGCTGACGCAAAATACTTTTTTCAGAGACGCAACGAATAATACGATTAAACAACTCAACATTAATCAAAATAACACGTCGCAATTGCGGTCGAGTGCAATTTATACAACACCGCTTTCAAAGAAATTTTTTGTAGAAGCATTTTATAATTTTTCGACAACGAGCAATCAATATAACCGACAAGTTACGAATCCGGAAAAAAATAATTTGCGCGTGGATTCTCTCAGTAACTATTACGACAATAGCGTTTTGTACAATCGGGCGGGTACAAGTGCGCGTTACAATTTTGAAGGCATTAATATTTCGGTCGGTGCGGCGTATTTACTTTTAGATTTGAACGGCACTTTTTCGATTGATAAAAACCAACCGTTATTAAGTCCGGCAATTGTGCGACATTACAACTATATCACGCCGAATGTTTCCATTGATTTCGAATTGAAAAATAATAAGTATTTTAGTATCGGCTACACTTATAACGTCATTGAACCGGATGTAAAAAAATTACAACCGGTAACGACCATTAATAGTCAACTCTATCGTACGATTGGCAAGCCGGATTTATCGCCGGAAACTTCCAACAATTTCAGCGCAAATTTCAATATGTTCAATCCTGCCAATTTTTCTTACGGCGGTTTCGGTATTGATTTCAATATTTACGACAATCGCAACGTAGATAATTTAACAATTGAAAACATTCAGGGTCTCGGTATTCGCACCACATCGCGTCCTGAAAATTATGTCGGCGGATACAGACTCAACAGTTATTCTTATTTCGGTTTTCCGATTATAAAAACAAAATTAAACTTCAACGGCAATGCGAATTATAATTGGAGTAAAAATCCATCGTTAGTAAATAATGTTTTGAATGAAACCGGCAACGGTACCTTCTCTTTGAGTGCAAATCTTGCACTCACGCTTGGCACAAAATTAATTTTGGAAGCCGGAGAAGGTTTCGACATCACGAATATCAATTACTCGATTAATACGGCACAAAATCAGAAAATTTTCAACAATCGCTTGACAACTTCCGTCAAATGGAATTTTATAAAAGGTTTTTATTTTGAAAGTAATTTTAGCTATAAAACTTATACTAATGACCGCTACGGTTTCAATCAAGCCGTACCGATTTGGAATGCCTCGATTCGCAAACTTTTGATGAAAGATAATAAATTGGAATTTCGTCTTTCTGCCTTCGATATTTTCAATAAAAACGTCAACATTCAACAGTTTGGCTCTGCGAATTATTATTCAAGTACTTTTGCTCCTACCCTCTCTCGCTATTTTATGATTGGTTTCACGTACAATATGCGCGGTCAAGATGGTAAATTGAAAAAAGATGGCGGCATGATGATGATGTAGTTTAAAAGTATGGAATTTTAGTTTTCAAATTATACGTAAGCGCGGTTTTTTTTAGTTGTCGTCTCTTAAAATTTCGCTTTCTTCATTACGGAATTTATAATTATAAAAAACAAAAAGCAACATCAGGCACACGCCAAAGAGTACGGAAGTCAACGCAAAATAAATATTAAACGGTTTTTCGGCTGTAAGTGCAATTCGCACCAATATGGTTGAAATAACAAAACCACCGTTGCGGAAAATTATATCGTAGCTGCTCGAATAGATAAAAGATAGAATGAGCATAAATACATCAACAAAAATCATGGCACTGAAAAAATCTTTGTAAAAAACAGTATTCGGATTAGGTAAATGCGCGCCGGTGATGGCGGCTTGATAAGACTCATTGAGCCAAGTCGCAAGACTTACAATCGAAAGTATGAGTAAAAAAAAACTTAAAACCAATGCCGCCGATTTTTTAATATTTATAAATCCGATTCGTTTGAGAGATACGTCGCTTTTCGATTTTTTAGTGCGTGCAAAAAGCCGATAGAATATAGCCGTAAAAAAAAACATCATTAAAGCTCCTATTAAGTCAATGCCGATATCTTTTAAAAAACTGAGCGCATAAATTTCCGATTTATCTAAATCGTAATTGGCTATGTCGTGAAAAAAACTGCGAATAGTAATGAGTGTAATAATTTCGAATTGTTTACCAATAAAGATGACAATACTTTTCGGCAGAATCAGAATCAAGGTAAGCACTTCGTAAAATAAAATAATACTGAATGGCGTGTAAATAGCTTTTAAGTAACTGACATTAAATTGGGAAATTATTGACGCAGGAAAGACGGCATGTTTGGCAAGCAAAATAAGTATTAAATGCACAGAGAACCCGATTAATGCACAGTTAATGATGATATGCTCAACGCGGCGCGTGTTTCTTTCTTCGAAAAGAATATCGTATCCGGTGCTTAGTTTACTAAATAAGTTAAATGCGTTAGCTTTTTGTTCCATTAAAAATTATTTCTTTTATGATTTCTAATTTTGCAACTACTTACATAGTCTCAATTTTAAACAAAAAATAAATGATAATAGTTGGAATAGAAATTCAGATAGCATTAGTTAAATTCTACAATTTTTTAAATTCTATAAATTCAGGTCAAGAATGAAAAATTTAATAATGATTCTCTGTTTATTATTTTCAATCTCTGCTGTCGCGCAACAAAAGAGCGAAGGCAGTATTCGTTATTTAGTCACTAACAATTGGGTGAAAAGAATGGACGCGCTCACTTATATCAGCAAACAACAAAAAGAGAAGCAACAATATGTTTGGGGTTCTCGCTCGGAATGGAAACTTTATGAAATACTTTTTTTCAATGATAAAGAAACGAAGTATATCAAATCTGAAGAAAAAGCGGATAATAAGGAAGACGACAACTACGCCGGACGCAGTGAAATATATGTTGTGAGACACAATTACGAAAAAAATACGCGCAACGATGCGATGGATATTTTGAGTAAAACGTACATCGTCGAAGATACGCTCGCTAAACCCGATTGGAAAATTTTGAATGATATTAAAGACGTTGCCGGTCATTTGTGTATGAAAGC
>JAYTNA010000330.1:0-3737 GCA_043748865.1 Saprospiraceae bacterium | reverse complement strand
AGAGAACGCAGCTCTGCTGCTTTTCAAAAAAAAACGCCCAAATCATAACTATTTAATGCTCGACGTTAAAGCCGGCAATATTATTATCAAATAATTTTTGCCCTTTACTGAACTATTAACAATTTACAACTAACCACTTATAACTAACAACTAACAACTATTTTAATGGATAAAATAAAAATCCTTTGGGCAGATGATGAAGCAGATTTGTTAAAACCACATAAAATGTTTCTTGAACAGCGCGGGTATGCCGTTACGATGGTATCGAACGGCCACGATGCTGTGGACGAGGTTGTACAAAATAAAGATATTGATGTGGTTTTTTTAGATGAATCCATGCCCGGCATCACGGGTTTGCAAACTTTAGAGAAAATAAAAGCCGTTCAACCGAATCTGCCGATTGTGATGATTACGAAAAATGAAGCGGAAAACGTGATGGAAGATGCACTCGGTAGACAAATTTTTGATTACCTTATTAAACCCGTCAATCCGAATCAAATTTTATTGACGCTGAAACGCATCGTTGATAGCAAACGTTTGGTCACGGAACGCACAAGCCAAGACTATCAGCAAAGTTTTCGAGAGTTGTTCATGGAAATTCAATCCGGTTTATCGCATCCGGAATGGTTTGATGTTTATAAAAAAATTATCGGATGGGAATTGCGCCTTGATTCGAGTAACGCAACAGATATGGGCGAAATTCTCGCCACGCAAAAATCGGAAGCCAATACAGAGTTTTCAAAATTTATCGTCAAAAATTATTTGGATTGGATGGGTGTAAAAAAAGAAAAAGCACCGACGATGAGTCATAATTTGATGCGCAATAAAATTTTTCCGAATCTTATTGCCGGTACACCTTCCGTGATGCTTTTACTCGACAATTTGCGATTCGATCAATGGAAAGTTATTGAACCGATCGTTTCCGAATTGTTCAGAGTGGAAGAGGAAGATTATTTTTACAGTATTTTACCGACGGCGACGCAATATAGTCGCAATGCAATTTTTGCAGGTATGATGCCCGCAGAAATTGAAACCCGTTTTCCGCAAATATGGTTGAACGACAATGAAGAAGGCGGAAAAAATATGCACGAAGCAGAATTACTCGACGAGCAAGTAAAACGCATCGTTCGGCGCGGCGATTTGAAAATAGATTATGTCAAAATTACAAATAATGCACACGGAAAACAATTAGAAGATAATATTTTGTCGTATCTCAAAAATGATTTGACAGTAATTGTTTATAATTTTATTGACATGATGTCGCACGCACGCACAGAAATGGAAGTGCTGAAAGAATTGGCGAGCGATGAAACCGCTTATCGTTCTCTAACGCGCTCATGGTTTATACATTCGCCGTTGTGGGCTGCACTGCAAACTTTGGCGAAGAAAAATATACAATTATTTATCACCACCGATCACGGAACAATGCGCGTAAAATCGCCGAGTCGCGTTGTCGGCGATAAAGAAACTACAACTAATTTACGCTATAAAGTCGGAAAAAATTTGCAGTACGAAAAAAATCATGTTTTAGAAATTAGAGACCCGAAAGCCGCCGGTTTACCGCGCCCGAATGTGAGTTCCGCTTTTATTTTTGCGCGTGAAGATTATTTTTTCCTGTATCCGAACAATTATAATTATTATAATAATTATTATAAAAACACTTTTCAACATGGCGGTATTTCTTTGGAAGAAATGATTTGTCCGGTGGTGCGGTTGAAAACGAAATAAAAAAAAGTATTCCGCTAAAACGTCGAATGAAAACGCCGATTTATCGAGTAGGTGAAAAAAAATGAACGCGTTGTTGTTTCTTTGAGTTGAAATTGATTGTTCAATTAAATTAAAAATAAATTTTTAATTTAAAATTTAATTCTTCAACTTTAAAAACAAAAAAAATGTTCAGAAAAATTTTACTCGTACTTGCGGCAGCTTTTATTGTTCTACAATTTTTTCGCCTGGAAAAAAATTTATCGAATGATAACACTCAAATCATGACAAATAAATTTGACGTGCCCACTGATATTCAAGAAATTTTCAAAACAGCTTGTAATGATTGCCATAGCAATCAAACGCATTATCCTTGGTATGCGAATATTCAGCCGGTAGCCTGGTGGTTGAATAATCATATCATAGACGGTAAACGGCATTATAATTATTCAAAATTTTCGGGCTTTCCTCTTTGGTTGCAACATGAAAAATTTGGAGATATCGCCGAGCAGTTAGAAAAAAATGAAATGCCGCTCTCTTATTACACACTAATTCATAAAGATGCTATTTTAACGGATGTTCAGAAAAAAAGAATTATTGATTGGGCAAAATCTAATCAAGATTCTCTCAAAGCCCACCACCCTGCCGATAGTTTGGTGAGACCAAAAAGAGGAAAATGATTTAAAATTACGAATTACGAATTAATATTTTAATAGGGCGTTGCCCTATTCTGCTGCCTGCCGTAAGGCTTTCAGCCTATTTATTTTATTTAAGATTATTTGTAATTCGTAATTTGTAATTCTAAGTTAGGTCTTTTCCAATATCTTTTCTGAAATACTTTCCTTTATAATTTATTTTTTTAACGTCGTTCAAAATAAGTTGGCGCGTTTCTTCAATTGTTTGTCCAAAATTCACGACTACCATAACTCTGCCGCCGTTTGTAACAATTTTTCCTTCATCGTTAGTTATAGTACCTGCATGGAAAATTTCTGATTGAGGTGGTGCGTGCGGCAACAAAATCTCATCTCCCTTTTTGTAATCTTCCGGATAGCCGCCGGCTGTAAGTACCATGCCTACTGCAAAATGTTTTTCTTTTCTAATTACGGCTTCCGATAACTTTCCGGTGAGGGTTTGCTCAAATAAAGTCACCAAATCATTTTTCAATCTCGGAATAATGACTTCCGTTTCCGGATCGCCGAATCTGCAATTGTATTCAATCACATACGGTTCACCTTCCACACTAATCAATCCGAAAAATACGACACCTTTGTAATCAATGTTTTCATTTTGTAAACCGCGAATCGTCGGTTTGATGATTTTATTTTCAACTTTGCGTCGCAATTGTGCATCAAAAAATGGAACAGGCGAAACTGCACCCATACCGCCGGTATTTAAACCCGTATCTCCCTCTCCTATTCGTTTATAATCTTTTGCTTCCGGCAAAATTTTATAACTTTTTCCGTCCGTGATGGCGAAAACCGAAAACTCGATACCCGTCAAAAATTCTTCAATCACCACTGTTTTACTTGCGTCACCGAATTTTCCTTTGAGCATCATTTCCAATTCCGAAATAGCATCCGACAAATCATTTAAAATTAAAACGCCTTTGCCGGCAGCCAAACCATCTGCTTTTAAAACGAAAGGCGGTGTGAGAGTTTTCAAAAACGAAACGCCTTCGGCTAAAGTTGTTATTTCACGATATGCTGCGGTCGGAATATGATGCCGCATCATAAATTTTTTGGAAAAAGCTTTTGAACCTTCCAATTGCGCACCGTTTTTCGATGGTCCGAATATCAAAACATTTTTCAAATCTACATCTTTTGCAAAAAAATCTACGATGCCGCGCACGAGCGGTTCTTCAGGTCCCACAACAACGAGAGTTATTTTTTCATCTAAAACTAATTTTTTTATTGCTTCAAAATCTTTGCCGGCGATATTTATATTTTTCCCGAGTGTTGCAGTTCCGGCATTGCCGGGTGCGATAAATAAATTGTTGCAACGTTTACTTTTTTTTAATTTCCACGAAAGTGTAT
>JAYTNA010000329.1:0-8942 GCA_043748865.1 Saprospiraceae bacterium | reverse complement strand
ATAAAATTAATATTTTAAATTGCGGAGATACAATTGATAATTATTATCTCCACATGAACTGCATAAGTTCTGTTCTAAATATTTACTATTTTATCACCCAAAATTGAATAAAACTTAAATTTTATTAAAAAAATACTATTGAATCTGTTTTTTGTTTTTAATTATTGTGCTGCGTTATATCACCCGACATACTTATTTGTTCTCCTTCTTTCAACATCATTGTAGTGCCGTCTTTTTTTCTAACTGTTCCATCACTCATCACTCTACAGCCGTCACTCAAATTGGTATAATGTTTAATCGTTCTCGTTTTACCGTTTTTCATCATCATAACTTTACCGTTTTGCATCATTACTGTTTTATCCGATGCCATACCCGACATAGAATGATTCATATTTCCGTTGTTCATATTTTGATCCGCTACATTATTTTCGTCTGCTTTGCCGGTTGGATAACTGTTTGTAGTGGAGTTCATTCTTTTATAATCTCTATCATTGTTCATTGAATCTTTATTCATACCGGAATATTTTTTCCCTTTACGCTTTGAATCTCTATTCATACCTTTATCAGCCATCTTATTTGGCATTGAGTCTTGATTTCTGCCTCTGTACTTCGGCATTGAATCACCACTCATACCGCTATATTTAGGCATCTGATCAGTGTTTCTATCGGTGCCACTATTCATTCTGTTCCTATCATTATTACTGCCTGAACTTGAACCGGAGTTCATTCCGCTGCCGCTTGTATTGCCTGAACTTGAACCGGAGTTCATTCCGTTAGTAGAATTTGAACCGGAGTTTATTCCGTTAACGCCTCCGTTATTTGGATTCGTACTTTGGTTCATCCGGTTGACATCTCCGTTTTCCGGATTCGTACTTTGGTTCATTCTATTCACATCATTGTTGCTATTCGGATTTATACCGGAGTTTATTCCGTTTGTGGAATTCGTACCGGAATTCATCCTGTTAACATCTCCGTTGTTAGAATTTGTATTTCTATTCATACTATTCATAGTCGTATCAACTTGGGCGAATGCGCCGTTGAAAAGAACGATTGATACAATCGCTAAGATTAATTTTTTCATTTTAAGAATTTTTAAATTTTGTAAAAAGCGATAACATAAATGCGGAAACGCACGTGTTTGATAGGTATCGCAACTTTAAATCGTAATTAATAATTTTAAGAAACGTAGTGCAAAACTAAAGGGCTGTGTAATTGCGACTGTTACAAAATTTTTAAAAATAGTTGCAAAATTCTCACGTTGAATTTATTTGAATATCTTTTTTATAGTGTGTATCCTTTTTATTTTGAGTTATAGTTACAGTTAAAACATAAAAAAATCCACCACTTCATTACAAAGGGCGGATTTTTTTGTTTTAAAACTATGATTTATAGAATTTTTAAGATGTTCAAGATTTCTTAAAATAAAATTTCTCGTCTTATAATTTTGCCGATCTTCTAATCTTGTAATCAAAGTTTTACATTGTCCCGACACGCGCACACAAATCAGCAAGACGTGCGGAGTAACCGGATTCGTTGTCGTACCAACCAACAATTTTTACCATATTGCCGATAACCATCGTTAAATCGGCATCAAAAATACAAGAATGTTGATCACCAACGATGTCGGCAGAAACGATTGGATCAGTGCAATAGTGCAAGTAACCTTTCAAAGCGCCTTCCGAAGCAGTTTTAAATGCCGCATTAATTTCTTCTTTGGTTGCAGTTTTACGAACGATTGCCGTAAAATCCGTTACCGAACCCGTCGGAGTCGGTACGCGCATCGCATTTCCGTTTAATTTTCCTTTCAAATGCGGCAATACTAAGGCAACTGCTTTTGCAGCACCCGTAGATGTCGGGATAATGCTCAAAGCAGCAGCACGCGCACGACGTAAGTCTTTGTGCGGTGCATCTTGCAAATTTTGGTCTGACGTATAAGCGTGAATTGTTGTCATAAAACCGGATTCAAGACCCAATAATTCATCCAAAACTTTTACCATCGGAGCTAAGCAATTAGTCGTACAAGATGCGTTTGAATAAATATGCGCATCGGCTGTCATTTGCTCGTCGTTTACGCCGAGTACAATTGTTTTAACATCACCGGTGGCAGGTGCGGAAATGATTACTTTTTTTGCGCCGGCAGTAATGTGTGCTTTTGCTGTTTCACTGTCCGTGAAACGTCCTGTTGATTCAATCACTACATCTATATTATTAGCACCCCAAGGTAATTTAGTCGGGTCGCGTTCGGCAAGAGCTAATATTTTTTCTCCGTTGACATGCAAATATTGATCATCCGCACTTACTTCACCGTCGAAACGTCCGTGAATTGAATCGTATTTTAAAAGGTGTGCCAAAGTTTTATTGTCAGTTAAATCGTTGATAGCAACGACTTCTACGTTGTTCATTTTCACTAAATTGCGAAAAGTGATACGTCCTATACGACCGAATCCATTGATTGCAATACGTATTTTTGTCATGTTGATAAATTAATTGTATGGATGAAGAAAGATAATCTGTTTTTGAAGTCGCAAAAATAATAAATAATGAACAATGAATAAGGAATAATGAACAATATAAACAATAAATTTAAGATTATTTTTTTATTCTTACTTATTCATAATTCATTTTTCATTTTCAGCAGTAATTATGTACTGATACTTTAAAGAAGTATCATCGGAAACAATATTTGTAAAGCCGGCTTGTTTTAATTCGCGTTGAACCGTACCCATAGATAATTTAATATCGGCAGACGGACCGACAGGGAGCTCGTTTTCTTTATAATCTACAATCAATACTGTCCCGCCTTTTGAAATCCCAGTTTTTAATCGGTGCATATAATTTACGCGGTCGTTGATGTACATATATGTATTGACAATGATGACGGCATTCGCTTCGCCCGGTTTCAAATGCGCATTATCCGGTTCTACTAATCGTGTTTCAAAACGATCTACGAGATTGCGAGGTAAATCTTTTTTCAGACTGTCCATAAAATTGATAAATCTTTTATCAATATCTAAGGCAATTACTTTTTTAGCTTTCGGAATAATTCTGAATGAAAAAAAACCGGAACCGGCACCCAAATCCACTATTGTTTTGTTTGCCATATCACCTAAACGGGTAATTACCATTTCCGGTTTTTGCCAAATTAAACGTTCTTTATTGGAGTAGTCGGCACTGTTGTCGTTACTTTGTTTACTTTCTGTTTGTTCCGTTTGTTGATAGCCCGCAGGTTTATCGCCTTTTGAACGACAAGCATAAATTAATGAACAATGTACAATGAACAATGAACAGTAAATAAATAGTCTTTTTAATTTTTTTATCATTTGCATTATATTTTAGACACACTGACTTTGGAATTGCTGAGTGTTGATTGTCTATCGTCAGTAAGTCCAAAGCGTATATGTCTATTTTTAAATATCCATATACGCCGCGGGTTCTTTTTTTTCTTGCGCTTTTAAAAATAAAACGCCTGTATCTTCAATTGTTTTTTGAATAGGCGTGTATTTAAAATCCGGAAATACTTTTAAAGATTCTGAATTGTCGAAATAAAAAGTAGTTGCCGAAAGTTTTGCAGTTTCTTTGGTTATGAGCGGTCGTTTATTTGAAAACAAAGTACGGAGTTTTTCGACACGCCAAGCCAAACCGCGTAATAAAAAATTGACGGGTATTGTCGCCGCTTTTTTATTCAGTACTTTCGCAATGTTTTCAAACAAGGTTTTGTAACTTATATTTTCGGCGTTCAAAATAAATCGTTTGTCATTTATACCGGAGTTCATTAATTTTATCATAAAAATAACAACGTCGCGCACATCTACATAACCGGTACTGCCGGTCGTATAAAATTTTAATCCTTTCGCCACTTGAGTAAATAATCTGCCGGTACCATGTTCCCAAAATTGCGCACCCAAAATCACCGCCGGATTTACAATCGCTGCGTTTAAGCCTTCGGCAATGCCGCGCCAAACTTCTTGTTCCGATTGATATTTTGAAATCGCGTATGGAGAATTTAACGGTGAACGTTGCCATTTATTAGCTTCCGACACATTCGGTTCGTTTTTTACACGCCCGATGGCTGCAATACTGCTAATATGTACAAGTTTTTCAACGCCATATTCTAAAGCAAAGTTCACGATATGTGCCGTTCCGGTGACGTTTATTTCAAACATTTTTTCTCTGTCGCGTGAATCAAAACTGACAACGGCGGCACAATGATAAATCTGTTGAACGTTTTTAGAAAAAACTTCTTCTAAAAAAACGACATCTGTAATATCACCTTCCAGCCAAGTAACTTTATCCGCCACTTCTTCCACTAAATTCATCGGTGAATTTTTGCGTTTCATTGCAAAAATTTCATGCGATGTATATTTTACCAAATAGCGCAACAAATGCGAACCCGTAAATCCGGTAGCACCCGTCAGGAGTACGCGCTTGGATATTGTTTCGTTTTTAACCGGCATTTTTAACAAGTCGTGCATAAACAAAAAAATCTGTTTTCGGGATAGGTGTAATATCCAATTCCCTGCACATTGAAATTAATTGTCCTCGATGCATTGTCGAGTGATTGACAACATGAAATATGGCATCGCTTACCACTTGAGTAGCAGAACCTGCCGTAAATGTTTGGAAAGTAAGTTTTTTCCTAAAATAAGATTCAGGTTTACTTTCAATCATTTCACGCAATTTTTTTGATGTTTCAACCAAAATATTACAGACATCTACATGATTGCCTACAAAATTTTTGCTGGGCCAATCCAACATCGGAATACCTTGCAACCGAGATTCCCACGCTTTTTCTGCATCGTAAATATGTAAGATTGTCAAACGAATAGAAGGGAAACTGCTTTTTACGGGTGCATTAAACGTTGCTTCGTCTAATTGCGAAAAGCGTTCGGCAAAAAGTTTGTTCGCCCACTCATTATATTTTGCTAAATCTAGAAGTTGTAACTTCACACTTACGATTTTGGATTTTGGATTGTAATTCCTATTTAATAATTAACGAATAAACGAACCGGTGAATTTCATCGCCCAAAGTTATAATTCTTAATTCTTAATTCTTAATTACTAATTCTCTTAATTGTTAATTCTTTTAATTAACCGCAAAAGCATTCCAATCGTTGCAAGAAATTATTATTTTTTTCTTTTTTAGGCGAGAAACGATTTATTTAGTACGAACTTTGTGATTGCTTAATTTACTGAAAACTGAAAATTAAATAAGTATGTCTAAAATTCAAGTCTCATCGGAAATCGGGAATTTAAAACGCGTCATTGTTCACCGTCCGGACGAAGGCATTGCACGTATTTCGCCGCGTCGCGCCGAAGAATTACTTTTCGATGATATTGTGCATCTGCCGCAAATGCAGAAAGAACATGATATATTTACAGATATTTTGTCAGCATTTTTAGGGCGTGAAAATGTTTTAGAATCGCGTCAATTGTTGGCAGAATCGTTAGCTGTGGATGATGATAAAAAAATGGAGATGATAAAAAATATCATCGAATACGAAGAATTGCCGCAAAGTTACGTATCGCTTTTTACTGATTTGAGTAATAGTGAGTTGGCAGAAACTTTAATTACAGGACATCTAAAAAATGCATCGCATATTCTGTTTGACCCCATTCCGAATTTTATATTTACACGCGATATTGCCGTTACCGTGAACGACCATATTTTAATTTTGAAAGCAAACAAACTAGCGCGGTTCAGAGAAAATTTTTTGGCGCGTTTTATTTTTTTAGAACATCCGATTTTTAAAGAAACGCGCGATAACAACCGTATTATCAATTTGAATTTAGTAGATAATTTCCCACCGTCAAAAAAAGGAGAAAGTATCAGCATCGAAGGTGGGGATTGTATGATAATCAACAAAGATTATCTGCTCATCGGATCTTCGGAACGCACAAATGGTTATACGATTAAACAATTAGCAAAAGTGCTTTTTGAAAAAGGTGTTGTAAAAAACGTTGTGCAAATTAATATTCCGGCTGACCGTGCTTGTATGCACATTGATACGGTTTTTACTTTCATTAACTATAATCACATAACTGCTTTTAAACCAATTGTCGTTGACGGCTTGAGTTCAAACGTGGAAGTACATCGCTCGAATGGAAAAAATACTTTTTATGCGTCGGTCAAAGATTTTATTCGCGCCGAAATCAATTCTAAAATGAAATTTATTTTAAGCGGTGATGGCGAATCACCGTATCAAGAACGCGAACAATGGACGGACGGTTGCAATTTGGTGGCGATAAAACCGGGTGTGGCACTCACCTATGATAGAAATCCAAAAACAGAAGAAGCTTTTAAAGATTACGGTTACAAAATAATGCAAGCCCGCGAATTTTTGGATAAAATTAAATCCGGCGAAATAAATCCTGATTTGGTAGAAAATACAATTATTACCTTGCCTTCCAATGAACTCTCACGCGCACGGGGCGGCTCGCATTGCATGACTTGCCCAATTGAAAGAGCATAAAACAATTTTGGATTTTAGATTTAAAAGATCTAAAAGTTCAACATCTTTCAGCCAGGGATCAAGACCATCGAGCAAACAAAAGATAATTAATTTTTAAAAAAAAACTCGATAATTATTTGTTGAATTAAATAATCTAAGTACTTTCGATACGTATATTACAAAAAATTCAAAATAAAAATTAATTTATCTTTTAACCGACTTTTTTTATGACAAATTTAGACAGTAATTACATTGACCCCGCAAACGTTTCGCCCCGACCAACCGGTATGAAATGGGGATTTATTTTGGGTTGCGCGACTGCAGCTCTTAGTATTTTGTACAATTTAACCGGCATGATAGACTATACGGGAACAAAAAGTAATTTACTGCCGACAATGGTAAATATGCTTGTTTTTGCCGGTTGTTTTTTTATGGCAGTAAAAGAACACCGCGATAATGATTTGGGCGGATACATTACAATCGGTAGAAGTCTTGGTGTAAGTTTCTGGACCGCATTAATTGCCGGTATTATTGGTGCACTAACTATGTTTCTTATTATGAAGTTTATGATACCTGATTTCAAAGAAAAAATTATGGAATCTGCGATGACACAGGCAGAAAACAAAGGGCAAGATCCCGAAAAGGTAAAACAAGGTTTAGATATGATGGGATTTATGTTCAATCCGGCAATGATGTCATTGATGGCACTATTGGGTAGTTTGTTGTATGGGCTTATTTTCGGTTTGATCAATGGTTTAATTTTGAAAAAAGATTCGCCACGCACGTTTTAGTAAATCAAACAGGGCATCAAAAAATTGATGCCCTGTTTGATTTATTTTGATTTATATTTGCAATATGGAAACTGCGAAAAGAATAGTTTTAGATACCGATTTTATTTTAGTAAATTTTGGTTTGCCACGTCTGCGTTCCGGAGAACTAATTGACGCATGGACATCTGTAAACGGTACACTTAATGACGAAGAATCAAAACGGTTAGAAAAATTGCACAAAAAAATTGTGCGTTCAGGTGACGGTTGGAATGAAGAAGAATTGAAAATGAAATTTATCAGTCAAATTTTAGATTTGGCGGATATAGAAATAGAAGATAAAATAGTATCTTTTTACGAACGCCCGATGGTCTCTATTCTAAATCATTTAAAAATTTCAGTTATTTGCGATTGTCTTTTAGCGAGTGCTGCCGGTATTGCTACACCGCGTACACCTTATTTTTTTCTTCAAGAATTTAAAAAACAAAAAGGCGATTCAAACGATCCGGAAGCGCAAATGTTAGCAGCTATGTTAGTAGCACAACAAATCAACGCGGATGAAAAACCGGTTTATGGTGCATGGTTAGTAGGAAGTATTTGGAATTTTACCGCTTTGCTCAATAAACAATACTTCGTTAGTCACAAATTCGATGCATCCGATTTAAAAGACCTCACTCAAATTGTTTTTATTTTAAGAAAGTTAAAAGAGTTGATTTTGAATCGATAAAAAATTAATTTTTAATCGTTATCCGCTAATCTTGAGCTATCATTTACTAACGAATAACGGATACTAATAACGGATAACAACTAACCATGTTTATATTTCCTAATTGCCTCGGTCAATTTCGGCACAACTTGAAATAAATCGCCGACGACACCGTAATCGGCTGCTTTGAAAAACGGTGCTTCCGGATCGTTATTAATGACGACAATTACTTTACTGTTGTTCACGCCCGCAAGATGTTGAATCGCACCGCTGATACCGCACGCAACATATAAATTCGGGCGAATTGCCACGCCTGTTTGTCCGACATGTTCGTAATGCGGTCGCCAATGAGCATCTGCTACCGGACGACTGCAAGCCGTAGTTGCACCTAAAGCACCGGCTAAATCTTCAATTATACCCCAATTGGCCGAATCTTTCATACCGCGACCTGCCGATACAACTAATTCCGCTTCTGGCAACGGCACAATACCTTCCGTTGTTTTCACCGCTTTTACATGCACACGAGATAACGGTACTTCAATGTTAAAAGGTTGAACAGTTACGCCGGTACCCGTTTTTTCAGGTACAATTGCATTGCCGGTGACACTGATAACTTTATTGGCTGATGTAATTTCGTAATCGGCAATCGCTTTTCCGGAAAAAACAGATTTTTTAACTTTGAACACACTGCCTTCGATCGTCGGCAATGCTGTTGCACCGGAAACTAATCCGGCATTCATCCGAACTGCCACGCGGCCTGCAAGTGATTTCCCGGTTGAAGAATTGCTCAAAACGACAACGTTTGCACCGGCAAATTGTGCAATTGAAATAATTGTATACGCGTAAGTTTGCGAATCAAAATCACCGATACTTTCCACGTTAAAAACTTTTGCTGCACCGTACTCACCGAGACTGCCGGCGTTTTCAACTTTACCGAGCGTGAGTGCGAAACATTCTATGCCCAACATATCGGCTAATTTTTTTCCGTAAGTAATTGTCTCAAGTGCCGCTTTTTTAAAA
>JAYTNA010000328.1:0-1850 GCA_043748865.1 Saprospiraceae bacterium | reverse complement strand
AGGTAAAATAATGAACAATGAACTATAAATAAGATTGCTACAAATTGATTGTCAATAATTGGTACAAAATAAACCGATAGTTATTTTTATTCAACTACGCATGTCTTATCTCAAACAATTTTTTTTTTAAAAAGATTTCGTAGCGAAAAAAAAAAATTTAAACTACAAAACCGAATGTATTTTATAGTTTTGTGCATGAATGAATATCAACCTTAATAATTCTTTATTTTCAAAAGCATTTTATGTTTTCTGCGTTAAAAAAAATAAACACGACCGGCTGGATTTTTATCGGTCTCTTTGCCGGTGCGATATGCGGACTTTTATTTCCGGCGGTGTGTGTGAACTTTGATATTTTCAGTAGAATTTTTTTGAATTTAGTGAAGTGTATCGTCGCGCCACTTTTATTTTCTACGCTTGTGATTGGTATTGCCGGTCATGCGGATATAAAACAAGTGGGACGCATGGGTTGGAAATCCATATTGTATTTTGAAATAGCGACAACACTCGCGTTGCTTTTTGGATTAATTGCTGCAAATTTTATTCGTCCGGGAGACGGTGTGGATTTATCGAGTATAGATAAAACACAAAAATTGGCGGTGGCGGCATCTCAAAATTGGAAAGATATTGTACTGCATTCGTTTCCGGAAAATATCGCCAAATCAATAGCTGAAGGACAAGTATTGCAGGTTGTCGTTTTTACTATTATTTTTTCGATAGGTTTAACGATGACACCGCAACCGCACCGACAACGCATGCTCAATTTTGCAGAAAGTCTGGCGGAAGTGATGTTTAAGTTTACAAAAATCGTGATGTACTTCGCGCCAATTGGTGTTTTTGGAGCCATGTCTTTCGCCACAGCTAAAATGGGCTTATCTATTTTCGGACCGATTTTGAAGTTAATTCTTACACTCTATGGTTCTTTGGCTTTGTTTATTTTGTTTGTTTTATTGCCGATAGCTTTATTATTTAAAATTAAAATCAGAAAATTTTTAAGTTTTGTTTCCGAACCGGTGTCTATTGCTTTCGGCACAGCAAGCAGTGAAGCCGCGTTAGGGTCTGCGATGAAACGTTTGGAAGAATACGGTATTCCGCGAAAATTTGTATCGTTCGTATTGCCCGCAGGTATTAGTTTCAATCTCGACGGCTCCACTTTATATTTAGCAGCAGCAACGCTTTTTGTGGCACAAGCTAACCATATGGAGTTGAGTATCGGTTTGCAAATTCAAATTATGCTTACGCTTATGTTAACATCAAAAGGCGTTGCGGGTGTAGCACGTGCGACTTTAGTAATTCTTATGGGGACTTTAGCAACTTTCAATATTCCGGATACGCCTGTATTTCTTATTCTTGCCGTGGATGTTGTGATGGATATGGCGCGAACTGCCACTAATATGCTTGGAAATTGTTTGGCTACAACGGTAGTAGCTAAATGGGAAAATGAATTTGAAGATTAGGTAGTGGTAAAAGAATTAACCTACCAACTCACCAATTAAAATGGAAGAAAAAAAGAAAAAAGTTAAAATTTTAGAAAATATTCACATCACCGGCATTGCCGATAAAGGCAAAGCTGTTGGCAGAGATGCTACCGGTATCGTTGTGTTTGTAGAAAATTCTGCACCGGGTGATGTCGTGGATGTGAAAGTACACAAACAAAAAGACGGTTATTATGAAGGTTCGGTTATGAAATTTCATGAACTGTCGTCGGAACGTGTCGAACCTTTTTGCGCACATTTTAATTTATGCGGCGGTTGTCGGTGGCAGCATATCAGTTACGAAACACAACTAAAACACAAACAATTGTTGGTTGAAAGTACTTTTAAACATCTCGGAAAAATTCCTGTTGAAGAATG
>JAYTNA010000327.1:0-3847 GCA_043748865.1 Saprospiraceae bacterium | reverse complement strand
ACCATCAATATATTCAGCTTCTATATACCAAACATAGAAGCCACTATTCATCGTTTGTCCTTTGAAGGTACCGTCCCAACCGGCATTTTCATCATTTATATTAAAATCGTGCACTTCATAAAGAAGCTCTCCCCAACGATCATAAATTTTGAATACAGTTATTTTAGTGCCTGCTCTGCCGTGGACGATGAGTCTGTCGTTGACTAAATCGCCGTTAGGAGTGAATCCGGTCGGCACTAAAATACCTCGCGGTTTTAAAATAGTCACGGTAACACTGTCCGTTGCGCGGCAACCAACGGAATCTGTTCCGAAAACGGCGTAAGTTGTAGTATAGGTTGGTTTAGCAAAAGGTGTCGCGCAATCAGTACAAGTGAGTGTGCCTTTCAAATTCATTTTCCAAGTATAAGTGACACTGCCTTGGTTGTTATTCGGATTGACGAAGAGTTGCGCCGAATCGCCCAAAGTAATCGTGGTGTTTTTGTTGGAGGCGATGGTGAATAAAGGCGGCGTTTTAATTTCAACATTATCGAACCACAAACAGTTGTTCGCATCGTGAACATATATATCATATTTACGAGACCGCAGTCCGACTAAACGGTTAATGCCGGTGAAATTTTTTCCGTCTAAACTGTAAGTATAAGGCGGTGTGCCGCCGAAAATTTCTACATTAATGGAGCCGTCCGAACCGCCGTAACATTTTACAGGTGCGGCGATTACATCACCTTCTATAGGTTTCGGTACGCGCACAACAGTCGTATCATTCAGAACGCAGCCGTTGGCATCTTGTAGGACTAAAATATAAGTGCCGGCGCGGAGGCGGTACAATTCGGAAGAGGTATCACCGCTTGACCAAACATATTTATAATCTTTAACACCGCCGGTTATTGACACGATAATTTTTCCGATCGTATCGCCAACGCACGAAGTATTGCCGACAATTTTATCACTTACTTTTAAGCGCGTCGGTTCGGTAACAGTGATGAGAGTATCGGTTTTGCAACCGGTAGAATCGGTAACGGTAATACTGAAACGTCCGGCTTTTAAATTAATGGCACGTTGAGTTGTTTGTCCACCCGTTTCGGCACTCCATTGATAGGAAAATTGATTAAAGCTGCCGCTGGCATTAATTTGCGCCTCGCCGTCGTTGCCATTATAGCAATTTACATTTTTTACGTTGCCGTTCAAGAAAATTTTGCCGGGTTGTTTCAAATAATGCGTCGCAGTATTTTCGCAACCCAAAGAATCTATCACCCGTACTTCATACTGTTTATTGCCGACCAAACTCACGGCTGCGGGCGTTGACTGTACGGGCAACGTGTTCCATTGGTAATAATAACTGTTTAGATTGCCGTTACCGGCTCCGCCGGAAATGCTTAAAACGGCGATACTACCATTGCCATTGCCATAACATTTAGGAGAAATTTCAGTAAATTGAACGCTGATGGAATCGTAAGTGCCGATATTAATGGTATCGGTGCCGGTACAGCCGAAATAATCGGACACAGTAACGCTGTATTTGCCACGCGGCAAATTTTGTATGATGTTTGCATTTTTCAGATTGTTCCAACGATAAATATAGGAACCCGCGCCGCCGGAAGCCGTGACTTGCGCCATACCGTTATTTTGCGCAAAGCAGGCTAAACGTATCGCTGAGGCTTTTGCCGTCACTGCCGTTGCCGGTTCTTTTATGATTATGCCCGCCACAGAATCGGTACAACCATTGGCATCCGTGACGTAAGCCGTATAAGTACCGGCTTTTAAATTCAGCGCTACAGCATTGGATTGTTGCAGCGTGTCATTCCAGCGATAGACATAATTAAGCGGTGCCGGAAACGGCGTGCCACCTGTGGCTGTTACGGTTGCGTTACCATCGTTGCCGTTTTTACATGTCACGTCAGTTTGCTGATTGAATGTGACTTTAAGCGCGGGTGGTTCGATGAGTTGGGTGTCTTTGGTTGCCGTGCATTGATTGGCATCCGTTATAGTGACGGTATATTTTCCGGCACGCAATGCTACGGCTGAATCTGTGGTTTGTGTCGGTGTCGTGTTCCATTGATAGGTGTAAGGCAACGTGCCCCCGGTGGCGACTATTTTTAATTTGCCGGTGCCGATACCGTTACATTTTACACCTGTTGCCGTCAACTTGGTCGGCACGATTGCGGAGGGGCTTGTCACGCGGGCGGAATCGAATTTAGAACATCCGTTTTTATCTCTTACCGTGAGTGTATATTTTCCTGCTTTTAAACCGGACAGTAATGCTGTCGTGGAATTGCCGGTTGACCAATCGTAAGTATAAGGTGCCGTGCCGCCTGTAACAAACGCTCGCACAGTTCCGTCCGACGAAACGGCACATTTTGTATTTACCACAGATAAACTATCTAAACTTAAAACCGGCGGTTGAATGACTTTTACTGAAATGGTATCCGTACAGCCGGTGGCATCAGAGGCGGTTACTTTGTAAATACCTGCGTTTAAATTATTTATAACAGAATCTAATTGATTCGTTGACCACCGAAATAAATAAGGCGATACGCCGCCGCGCGCACTTGCATGCGCTGCGCCGGTGTTAGTACCGAAGCATTTGACAGAATCTTGAGTGCCGGATGCGATTAATTTCGAGTTTTGAATAATTGTCGTTGTATCTAATCTTTGACAATTGTAGGCATCAGTGACGGTGACATAATAGATGCCGGCAGTTAATGAGTCAATTCTATCGGTAGTCTTTCCGTTATTCCAAACATATTTATAAGGAAATGTACCGCCACTGACATTCGTTCGAATCAATCCTGTTTTGGTACCGAAGCAACTAACATCGGCTTTTAGAATATTGTTACTAATTTTTGAAGTTTGATTTACCGTAAACGAATCCGTTTTTACACAATTATTTAAGTCTTTAAGTGTAATGCGGTATTTTCCGGCGGATAAATTGGAGAATGTCGGCGATGCACTCAGCACATTATTCAAACTATAGGTATATGCACCCGTTCCACCGGTACCTGATACAACAATTCTTCCGTCGCTGCCGCCAAAACATTTTACGGAATCTATTTTTGCATTTATTTTAATAGAATCCGGTTGACCGAGTGAAAAATTAAGTGTATCACTGCAACCGGTTCCGTCAATAAAAACGGCACGGTACGTCCCGGCTTTTACTTTATTTGCAAAATAACCATCAGCATCTTGACGTAAAGTATCTATGTAAAATGTGAACGGCGCGATACCTTCCGCAAATTTAAAATTTACCGCCGGACTTTTGCCGCCGTAACATTGAATGGAATCAATAACGAGTTTTCTGTTCGGGGCTTTGCCGATGGTTGCAATACAAGCCAATGTAGAAGCTGCTAATTCGGAAACGCGCACACCGCAAACAGCATTAGAGTTGCCTATCGGACGCACTTTAATATTTACTTTTTGATTGTCTGTCAAATTGTGCAATGTATGTTTTAAGACTCCGTTTGGAGTTATCCATGCGCCGCCGTCAATACTTACTTGATAAGCAGTGGCATTCGGGTCAGCATTCCATTGAAAATTCATATCGTGATATGTTATGCCTGATACAGATAAATTTGCAGCCGTTACGCTGTCGTTAACTGTTACAGTTGCCGCATCGCGGTAAGTACACTTCAAACTGTCGGTAATCACGACCCCATATTTTGTTGTGGTAGTTGGAGAAGCTGTTGGTATGGCACAATTTGTACATGATAAACCGGTAGTTGGCGACCAAGTATATTTATTGACGTTACCCGTTCTTAAAACCAGAGACCATTTATTCAAAGTATCTATGTTTGTACCGCGTGTATCACTTATTTTCAATTTCCAATTTCCGGTGAGTTGTGCATTTTTAAAA
>JAYTNA010000326.1:0-1812 GCA_043748865.1 Saprospiraceae bacterium | reverse complement strand
TAGTTAATTGATTTTTGATAACTATTTAGCACTTGTGAACTTTGTGTAGAACTTCGTGATCCTTGTGTTAAATTTAATCACTAAACTCACAAAGTTTCTACATAAAGTTCACAAAGTCGCAGCAAGTTTCAATAGAATTGGAAAGGTGTTAAAATAGTTTCCAATTTTTAATTTTAAAAACAACGAAAGTGCTTTTTTTTAGAAGAAAACTTTCTAATTACCAAAAAGATTGTATTTTCGGCTTTCATAATTCAAAGAGACAGATGGATAAAAAATTTCTATTGCCAATGTCTATTATCTATTGTCTAAAATCAATTTTATTCATGAAAAAACCACATTTATTCTTATTCGCTTCGGTGATTTTAATGTCATCAACAACTTACGCACAAATTCAAGGACAACCAAAAGGCGTTATGCCGATGAAACCTGAAATGACGGAAATTTACACAACACCGCCGCCAATCGTCACGCCCGGAAAAACAAATTCGGATGCGCCATCCGATGCCATCGTACTTTTCGATAAAAATACGAATTTAAAAGAATGGATGAGCGTCAAAGATACAAATACTGCTGCTGCATGGACAATTTATGATGGTTATTTTGAAGAAAAACCGGGTGCCGGTGATATTAAAACAAAAAGAAAATTCGCCGATATTCAACTGCACATCGAATGGAGCGAACCTTTTTTAGATACTGCCAAATTTAAAGGACAAGACAGAGGCAATAGCGGCGTGTTTTTTCAAGAAAACTACGAATTACAAATTTTAGATTCTTATCAAAACAATACTTATTGCAACGGACAAGCAGGCAGTATTTATAAAGATCAAGCACCGTTAGTGAATGCGATGCGTCCTCCCGGTGAATGGAATGTGTATGATGTGATTTATACTGCTCCGAAGTTTAAGAAAAACGGAAAATTAGATTTGCCCGCGCGTATGACTGTTTTCCACAACGGGGTTTTAATTCAAAACAATTCAACTATCCAAGGTTTAACTCAGTATATCGGCTTGCATTATTATCCGGCTGCACATGGCGAAGGTTCTATAAAACTTCAAGATCACGGACATTTGGTAAGGTTTAGAAATATTTGGGTGAGAGAACTATAAATTAATTGTTAGTTGTTAATGGTTAATTATTAATGGTTAATTATTAGTGGTTAGTGGTTTAACTAACCACTAATAATTAACCATTAACAATTAATTAAAACACCTCTGTTCCCGCAAAATGAAACGCGCCTTCAATTGCTGCATTTTCATCGGAGTCTGAACCGTGAACAGCATTTTCTCCGATGCTTTTTGCATATTTTTGGCGAATTGTACCATGTTCTGCATTTGCAGGATTAGTTGCGCCGATGAGTTTACGAAAATCTTCTACGGCATTTTCTTTTTCCAAAATTGCTGCAACGATTGGACCACTTGACATAAAATCTACTAACTCGCCATAAAAACCGCGTTCTTTGTGAACGGCATAAAATTCGCCGGCTTTTTCTTTGGAAAGTTTCGTATATTTCATTGCCACGATTTTAAAACCGTGCGCACAAATATCTTTTAAAATATTGCCGATGTGTCCGTCTTTAACGCCATCCGGTTTAATCATCGTGAAAGTTCTATTACTTGCCATAATTTTTCTAAATTTAGTTTATTTTGAGAAAATTGATTTTGCGCCGCAAATGTAAGGCGATAATGATGAATGATGAATGATGAATGATGAATTTTTTAGAAATTATCGTTTAAAAGTTGACAAAAAAAATTGCGATAAGAATTAATCCTCATCGCAATTTTTTTTTCGTCTTTGAAACCAATAACCAATAAT
>JAYTNA010000325.1:0-2922 GCA_043748865.1 Saprospiraceae bacterium | reverse complement strand
TTTTAAAACAGGTAACGTTGAAGGCTTACTTAATCAAGATTTTTACGGAAACATCACCAAAAGTTTTGAAAATAGAACAAAAAAACCGATTTTGCCATCGGAAACAGAAATAAAAAATAATCCGCGTGCACGTTCCGCGAAATTGCGCGTAGCGGAAAAAATATAATTGTTAGTTGTTAATTGTTAATTATAAGTTTTCAGTAGTAATATTTTTTCCTGAATTAGAGACAAAGTTTTCTGCTAATTTATAAATTCAACTAATAATTAACAATTAATAATTAACAACTAATAACTAAAATGGCTCGTCCTCTAAGAGATTATGCATTTTTCAGTACAATGATATCGGAGTGGATATTTTCCAATCTGCCGTTTGTATTTTTTATGTTTTTTATGGGACTAATTTACATCGGCAATTCAAATTATGCAGACCGGCAAGTACGAAAAATACAAACACTGCAAAAAGAAATAAAAGATATGAAATGGCGATACAATTCCGCTAAATCAGATGTAATGCTCAATACACGACAATCGGAAGTAGAAAAATCTGTAGAAGCATTCGGATTGCATCCGTCAAATCAAAGAACAAAACGTATTGTGGTTGATAAGTAGAGTTATCGGTTATCGGTTATTGGTTATCGGTTATAAAATTTATAACAGATACTGACAAACCAATAACCGATAACCAATAACCGATAACCGATAAATGTCCTTACAAAATTTTAAAAATGAAGTTTTAGTTCGTGTTTACATGGTCACTATCATCGTAATAGCTGTTGCATTGGCTATTATGTTTAAAGCAACGCGCCTTGTCGTGTCGGAAGGTGAGTATTGGCGAAAAAAAGCGACGGAAAAATATGTGTCTTATAAAGATGTTTTAGGCGATCGCGGTAACATTTTAGCTGCTGACGGCTCACTCTTGGCGACATCTATACCTTATTACGATATTTATTGGGATCCTTCACCGGTGGCATTAGACGAGGATGTATTTAGGATTAAACTCGATTCTTTAGCCATTAATATTTCTTCTTACCTCACGCCCGCAACAATTACAGCAGATGCTTGGAAAGAAGCACTTTGGCAAAACCATATCAATAAAAACATACACTATATGCCGATTGCAAAAGGTTTAACCTATGACCAAATGCAAGTGGTAAAGAGTTTTCCGGTATTCAGTTACGGAAAAAATGTAGGCGGTTTTATTGCCAAGAAAGTTGATAAACGGGAACATCCTTTCAAAATGCTCGGCTTGCGAACGCTCGGTTATGTCAAAGAAGGAGCCAATCCAATTGGTCTTGAGGGTAAATTCGACAAAAGTTTGAGTGGCGACGCGGGCAAAATGTTGGTTCAAAAACTTAGCACTTCAGGGGACATAGTTGTGCCAATAAATGATTTAGCTGAAATAGAACCACGCAATGGTGTTGATTTAGTTACAACTTTAGATGTTAATATTCAAGACATTACGCAAACCGCACTCATTCGCACACTCAATACTTTTCAAGGCGAACATGGTTGTGCGATTGTGATAGAAGTAAAAACCGGGAAAATAAAAGCTATCAGCAATATTGGTCGCTCTGAAGACGGTAAAAGTTGGTGGGAAGATTATAATTATGCCATCGGCACTGCCATTGAACCGGGGTCAACTTGGAAATTAGCATCAGTGCTTGCGCTTCTTGAAGACGGTGCGATTCATCTGTCGGATACGGTTGATATTGAAAACGGTTCTACACAATATTATGATGCAGTGCTTGAAGATCATGAGCGTACAAGTAAGCGATTTTTGACGGTGAAAGAAGCCTTTTCACAATCTTCAAATGTCGGTATTTCAAAACTTGTTTATCAGGCTTATAAAGATAAACCAAAAGCTTATACCAAACATTTAAAAGATTTTTTTCTCACAGTACCTACTGATGTTGAAGTTTTAGGTGAAGCAGCACCTTATATAAAAGATCCGGACAACGCCGCCGATCAATGGAGCGGTATTTCTCTGCCTTGGATGAGTATCGGTTACGAATTGAAAATAACACCGTTGCAATTATTAAGTTTTTACAACGCCGTTGCCAACGACGGGCAAATGATGAAACCGTATTTGGTGAGCGAAACACAACGCTACGGCGAAACTTTGCAAAATTATAAACCGACGATTATCAAAAAGCGCATTGCATCGAAAACAAGTATTGACCAAGCAAAAGAATTATTGGAATCGGTGATAGAAATGCCGGGCGGAACGGCTTATAGGTGGCGCACACCGAATTATCGTTTCGCCGGAAAAACAGGCACAGCGCAATTGAATTATGCACAAGAAAGAACGGCACACCACACCGGCGGTTATCAAGGTTCATTTGTAGGTTATTTTCCGGCAGAAAATCCGGTTTATTCTTGCATTGTCGTTATTTATAAACCTAAATCCGGTTTTTATGGCGGTAATGTAGCCGCACCGGTATTTAGAGAAATTGCCGATAAACTTTCAGCAAGCAATATTGCTTTAAGTGACCCTATTAATGAAAAAGGAAAACCCATTCCGTCGCCCGAAACTTTGCCGAATGATATTGGTTTGCGCTCCGATTTATTGAAAATTTTGCAAAACGTTTCGCTCAAACACGAAATTGTCGGTGATATAAATAATGAATGGACTTCCGTAAAACCGCGCAGCGATACGTTGCTCGTAGCACCTCGAAACATCGGTACAAAAAAACAAATTCCTTCGGTTATTGGAATGGGATTAATGGATGCCTTATATTTGCTCGAAAATCGCGGTCTGCGTGTCAGTTTCAGCGGTTACGGTAAAGTTAACTCGCAATCACTCACACCAGGCGGAACGGCAGTGCCGGGACAAACGATTTCTATAAAACTTGAATGATGGTTTATTGGTGATTGGTTTATTGGTGATTGGTTTTAAACCATCGTCGAGGTTTTAAACCAATC
>JAYTNA010000324.1:0-4738 GCA_043748865.1 Saprospiraceae bacterium | reverse complement strand
AGTTTCTTTTGACATATCTACTAGAAATATTAGAGGATGTTTCGGCGCCTCATCAGTTAACATCACGTCGTCAATACTCCAAATCGCATTATCTTCATTGCCTTCTCTCCAAAATTGTACATAAACCATTGGTTTGCCGGCTGCTGCATCCGAAATATCAATAAATTTTCGTGATAGTTCCCAGGCATCAGCACCTAAAATGGGATAGTTCTTCCAGTGCAATGCGTCAGTGCTTACTCTAACCAAAGAAGTATTTATGGCATTATAAGAAGCTGTCAACGGAGCCGGTGCACTAAAATATTTATACTACCGACGTAGGAAGAATAAAACTCTAAAAAAACTTTCTTTTTGTCAGAGCAGTTTATTGCCGGTGTTGTTAAAGCCGATTGCAGATTTTTATCGGCATCCATGACAAGATGTGCAGAGCCGGAATTAATTGTATTTGAGAAATTGGAATTGAGATGATTATCATAGAGATAAGTGTAGGAATTTTTCGGTGAGTTTGTTTGGTAGCAACCTGCATCACAATACGTCCAACCTTTGCCGGTTGTTTTGGTGTTCATCCAACTATTCGGAATACCCGTATCAAATGTTTCACAGAAAAAAGCTTTTGTTGCGACGCATTTTTGTTTGAATAATTGCCCCGTGAACATACTCGTCACAAACAAGTTACCTTTTCTATCTATTGCCAACCCTGCACCGGGTCCGAAACCGCCTGCGATTGAATCAATTTGTTTACCGCCCGGTTTAATACGTAAAATTTTTGAGGACTGCGGAATAAATCCCAAAGTAGATCCTGAAACAAATCCGTATGAACCGAATTGTTGCACATATAAATCACCGGTATTTTCATCTAAAACCATATCAACAAGCGTTGTTAATCCGGTGGCATAAGGCGTAACATTACCTATCGTATCAACCATATAAACGCCGGCTGTACCTGCCGGAAAAGGGAATGCCGTTAAATTACAGATATAAAAACCACCTTTCAGATTGACAACAATTTTTGTCGGCACAAAATCTATCATAGGTGGTCCAACCGGTGTCGGATTACTTACCGGCGGAAAAGCGACAAAAACAGATTGTTTACCATCGGGGGTAATTTTTATTATATTATTAGCGGCTGCCATTGCAACAAACGTATTGCCGCTTGAATCGGTTACAAAGCTATAACCGTTTGAAGCATTGTATTTTGCCCTGTCAATTGTAATGTCAATAGATTTGGTCGTGTCTTTCAATGTTTTAGGAGCATCTGTGCCAAAATTATAATTATTAAAATCAAAAAACAAGATTCGACCGGATGAGTTTGTCGGACCACTCCCGACAACTACTGCTATTTGACTATTCGGAAAAATAACTGTACGATAGGCACCACTGAGATTACCAATAGAATCTCTGACATAAGAAGGTAAACCTGTAATCATGGGTATTTTAGTCCCGTTCAGACTTACGACTGTGACGCTGCCGTCATCGTGTCCGGTGCCGTTTTCTGTAACCCAAATTTTACCTAAGTGGTCGATTGTAACGCCTAAAGGTCGGTTTAAACCGTCTGTTACTTGAGTCAATTGAGCGAATAAATTAGAGATTGTCAGCAATAAGACGACAAAAGATAATAGTACTTTTTTCATTTGATAAAAATTTTTGTTGTTGGAAAAAAATTGTTTAAAATATTAATTTATTGGAGCAGACATTTACGTCATCTGTAAATATTTCTACAAAACTAAAACTAAATATTAATTTGTATCTCACCAAAAATGGTGAGATATAAATTAATATTTAAAAACCAATTCGAATGCGGTATGTTTTGACTGTTTTTTATAAAAACTTACTTATACACTTATCCGATAATTATTGGAAACGATAAAACAATATCCGAGCAGTGCGGAATCAAATAAAATTATTCTTTATTATTTGAGCAGCGGAAAACGTGTGAAGGTGGTGGAAATGAGGTGAGTTTGAAAATTAATTACACAGACATAAATATTTTTGTTAATCGTAAAAAAAGCCTTGCAAATTTTTTTGCAAGGCTTTTGGGTTTTCAACACTGTAATAGTGCGTTTGGGTTTTTAAAAAAGCAAAGACGGGAATAATTGTTGAGAATGGATGCGAAAAAAATAGTCATTAAAAAAATAACTCGAATACTTTTTGCACATCAATTGTTATCTTTCCGTTTTGAAATTTAATTAAAATTAAACGCCAACTTTTTTTTCAAGTATTCTTTAATGTTACCACTTTATAAAGCCACCGCTTTCCAAGAGTATGATATTGCAGGTGGATCGAGTCGTCCGTGCATTGTGAGTGTGATTGACGAAAATAATAATTCTATAGCTGATTCTTACGTTGTAAAAATTTTTAAGCAAAATTTTTTACAGCATACATGTAGAGAGGTATTCGGTGCGGTATTAGCCAAACATTTTGATCTTGCAATGCCTGAACCGGTTTTGATTGAAATTAGCAGTACTATGGTACAAGAACTGAAAAAACATGAAAAATATAAATCTTCTAATATTTGCGAAGGTGTGTTTTTTGGTACTAAATTTTTATCAAATGTCGAAAGTTTTGATGGAAGCACTGCGCTTAAAAATTATGACTATTGGGAATTGGGCAATATATTTGCCTTTGATGTATTGATACAAAACGCAGACAGACAAGTAGGAAAACCTAATGTCATTATCAAAAATAAAACAATCCATGTGATTGACCATGAATTGAGTTTGAATATTTCTAAATCTTTCGAAGACTCTTTTAAATCAAATACTTGGGATGAAACAATTAAAAATAATAGAAGCGGCCACCTGTTCAGAAGTCAACTTAGAATGTTAATGAAAAAAAATAAGTTAAATTTTGACGATTTTACAGAAAATTTGCGAACTTTGAAACCTGAAATATTGTATCCATACATGAAACAATTAATTGATTACGATTACGCACCCCAAAATACCGATAAAATTGTTTCGTATTTGGAAGAAATAAAAAATAACGAATCAAAGTTTATAACTTTGCTTTACAACTTACTGCAATAAAAATGGAAAAGGTTTTTAAATATAGTTTGCTTAAATATCGCCCGTCTTACCTGCTTGGTGAACAGGTAAATATCGGCATCTTGTTTCTTTTCTTGGAAGATAATCACGTTGCTTTTTCATTTCCGAATAGTTTAAAACGACTAACTGCCTTATATCCGGATATTGTTTTGAATGAAACTAAAAGTTATTTGAACAATTTTCGCCTGAAAGCAAAAAAATTATCAGCCGGCAATCTGTTTCTTGCTGCCGCAACAGAAAATTTGATAGAAAACGAGTTTTTGATTGCCGATGCCAATAGTTTCTTCTTTTCTGAATTTAAAGTGGGTGTATATACCGGAATTGAAAAAACAATCGAACATCTCAACAAACAATACTTTGCTTATTATGATGCACTGCCGCAGTATGCACTTAAAACTGATGCCGATTTAATTCAAAAAATCACGGAAGGCATTAGAAGATCCGGCAAATCGGCACGTTTTAAAACAGAAAATGTAAAACTTGAAAATTCTAAAATCACTTCCCGATTCGATCTAAGTTGGCAAAACGGAACGACCAATTTTGCTAAAGCTTTGAGTTTCGATTTAAAAAAACCGGAATCTATTCAGCACAAAGCTATTCAAAAATTTGGCGAACTCTACCAATTAGGTACGCCCGACAGCTTGAAAGATAAACGTTTCGATTTTTTAGTAGCAGAACCTTCCGATCGTTCTTTATTCAAAACGTACACTCAAGCCATAGACATTTTGGAAAGTATTCCGCACAACAAACGCATAATTACCGAAATAAAATTTGATGATTATATAGAAGAAGCATTAGAAACATCAAAAGTGTTATTTTAATTTTGTTTCGTTTTGAAACGTAAAAGCCTTGTAAATTTTTTTTGCAAGGCTTTTGCGTTTTTGGAAACTGTACGACCGGTGTTTGTATTTTTAATTGCAAACTGTTTGCGAGCGGTGTGTGCTTTGATTTTAAAAACCTTACGAACCGTAAAATAGTGCATAAAAATCGGCAATTGTAATAATTGAAGTTGTTTCAATTATTTGAAGCACTAATAAATCTTTATCACCGGTGATTAAATAATCTGCTCCGGCATCAATTGAAAGTGATAACCAAAAATCATCTTTTGCATCTCGCGACATTACAATATTTGAAATTATATTTACCTGTAAACTCCGTCGTTCAATGAGTCCAAGCAGATTTTCAATTTGCGCCGGTGTAATATATTTTCCGAACTTTGACCGATTTAAAACCGATTGCAGTTCAAGAATAGAAGTTGAAGCGATAAAAATTTCAAATCGCGTATCACCAATAATTTTGTCTAAATAAGTTCGGACATTTTTACCCAATAAGTAGCCGACCCATATATTGGTATCAATGACAAGTTTAATTTTCTGCATAGTAAACGACGGTATTCAATTACCGGAACGATAGGCTTTTATTTCGGCAATAATTTCTTCTTCACTCAACTCGGGTGAAACGACCGGGTGTACCAATTTCCGGAAATCTGCTTGAATTTTTTTTAATTCACTGCGCCTTAATTTTTCAAAAACAATTTGCTTTTGTTCATCCGATAATTGCTCAATTAAAATCAAAAGCGACTCGAATGATATCGTTTTCTTTCTTTTAGACAATGTTATATTCATCATAATCAAAAATTTTATTTACCGACAATTGCACTCATGATTAATTTCTTTACAAAGATATAAACTTTTCGG
>JAYTNA010000323.1:0-2364 GCA_043748865.1 Saprospiraceae bacterium | reverse complement strand
GTTTAAAACGGCGCATGAGTTTAACGAGTGCCGGCACATCTTCCGCATCAATTTTTGCTGTTTTTATTTTTATACCGTAATGTTGTTGCACACCTTCGGCAATTTTATCGAATTTACTTTTAGTACGACTTGCGAGCATAATTTCTGAAAACACATCCGGATTTTGTGCGCATTTGTGTACAACTACTTGTCCGACTCCGCCGGCACCGATTATGAGAACTTTCGACATGAATTTTTTGTTATTTAAGAATGATTTGATTTTCATCTTTTTAAGGATGCGTTGTGCGCGTCCTTAAAAAGATGAAAATCAAATAAAAACGCGCAAAAATAATCAAAATTAAATCAGAATTACCGGAATTAATTCGATTAAATGAGAATTTAGAAATTAACAATTAACAACTAACTACTAATCATGGATTTACTACCCGCTAAACCTTTATTACTTTTCGATGGTGTCTGCAATTTATGTTCGACAGAAGTTCAATTTCTGATAAATCATGACAGCAAAGGTAATTTAATGTTCACGTCTCAACAATCGGAACGTGGTCAAGCGATATTAAATAATTTTAACCTTAAACATTTAGATTTGCAAACGGTTGTGCTGATTGATAATAATTTGGTTTATATAAAATCTGCTGCTATTATTCGTACATTTAAATACTTAGATAGCGTGTGGCGATACGGTTATTTTTTAAATATTATTCCGCGTTTTATTTCAGATTTTTTTTACGGCATTTTGGCGAAAAATCGCTATCGTTGGTTCGGACAAAAAGAAGCGTGTTGGATTCCGACTAAAACTTTGCGGCAACGTTTTTGGGAATGAGCTTTGTATAAATATATAGCCTGCTTGTAGTTTTTTAAACACTTTCGTTTAAAATATACCGCTCATAAAAATTTTCCAACGCCTCAAATTCTTTTCTGTGATGCGGCGTTAAAAAATTGGGTGCTGTATTGTTTTTTATTTGTTTCGATAATCTTTCGGCATCCAACAAACGCAAATCGCGGTTATCTTCATCTTGATAAATACCGCACACGTACACCGGTACGAAATCTACTTTTTCTAAATAAGTTTCAATTTCGTAATCCGGATTGAAGCCTTTGACGATGTGTAGTTTCAAATACTGCGTCAAATGTCCCCAATTAAAAATATCGTAGGCAATAAAATCACCGCAAGCAAAATTGACGAAGCCGTGTTTTTGTTTTTTTGTGAATGGACAAACGAAATCAATACGCGCAGCCGGCTGAATGTTGTGCGCATGATTACCGAGAATCAAGTCCGGTCCGCACCTGAAAAAAATTTTTTTAACATTTTTTATAATATGCGCACACGGATATGCTTGATACGCATTGCTGAAATGCAAACTTAAGATGACTAAATCGGCGTTGCGTTTTTCACGAGCGTGTTGCACCAATTCGCATACTGGCGACATATCCACATTCGGTTGATTTACTTCACAGTGATTTACCAACCAAGGTTTATCTGTCGGGTTCGTAAATTTATTCATCGAATATGTGTATGCGATAAAAGCAATGCGAATACCGTTACGTTCAACGACCGGAAAATTAAATTTTTCTTCGAGTGTACGCGATGTGCCGGTGTGTAAAATCTCTTTTTCTTGCAAAAAATTTATGGTTGCCGACACGCCCGCTTCACCCATATCTAATGCGTGATTGTTGGCGGTTGAAAGAATTGGTATTGGGGAGTGGGTATTGGGTATTTGATTTAGCCTAACACCTAATGCCCAATACCTAATACCCATAAATATCTCGAACATCTCTTCATCCGCGTTAAACAACATATCATTCAACATCACTTCCGGTACTAAAACGGGTGGTTTCGATACATCAATCGGTGTTTCGAGATTCGCAAAAATAATATCGCTCGAAAAAAAATCGTCGGCAATGTCATCCCAAAGATGAGTGCAGTATTTTTTTTGAATCCATTCATAAGGCATTAAATCGCCTGCGGCAGTTATTGTTATTCGTTGAATTACTTTAAACTCTTTTCGAGAAAAAATAGATGGACGATTTTTAAAAAAATGCGCGGTTTTACCGTCGTCATCATCCATTATTGGCGGACGCAAATAATATTTATAAGCGAAATAAATTAATTCGCTGAAAGTAAAATGTAATGGGTCGTCGTGAAAAAAGAGCGGAGGAACAGCGCGTTTTTTTACGTAAAACAATTGCACAATCCAAAACAATGCGCGAAGCACTATTACCAAAAATTTATTCCAACCACTAAAAGCCGTTACTGCGGGAAATGATTTCGAAAGTTTGTGCATGATTTTCAGGATTTGAAAAGAAATATAAATAATTGTCTGAACCATGATTTTTTTGATTTTTCTGATTGATATGACTTAT
>JAYTNA010000322.1:0-1872 GCA_043748865.1 Saprospiraceae bacterium | reverse complement strand
GTCAAATTCATGTTGTTTGAGCTCAAATATTTTATCATTTATTGTCTGTTCGGATTCGATTAGAAGAATGTGTATCCGTTGCGCTTCGCAACGTTTTATCGCTGCGAGTAATTCAAATTCTGCGCTTCGCTTTTCGATGTCGAGCGCAAGCGTTGCGGCGTGTTCGTGTGCGTTGCGCTCGGCACGTGCGTTTTTACATTGAAAGCGACATGTCAAAGATACATTTTGAAAGCAATTCACAACAAGTCTGCCGATTCACGCATGCAACCGAGTAATCTCAATAGAACCTCTATAGTTAAAAAAAACTCCACAAAAATAATATTTTGAAATTAAAAACGGCGGATACAACTAATCCATCTGAATATCAATCAAATCCGCTAATCTGTCGCGACTGCGTTTGAGGCGCATTTTTATGGCAGATTCACCGACTTGCAACGATTCGGAAATATCTTTCACACTCATACCATCTTGATAGCGCATCATCAATAAAATTCTGTCATCGGGATTGAGTTTTTCAAAAGCACTTTCGAGTTCGACTAATTTGGCATCGTGAATAATTTTATTTTCAAGTTCAACTTCATCATCGGAAACAAATTCTTTTTCGCCGTCGCCATAATCCGAATAATCGGTGCGTTTTCGTTTTTGCACAAAATCCATACAAAAATTATAAGTAATAGAGTGTACCCAGAGCGAAAAAGCAGAACGTCCCTTAAATCCGGAGAGGTTCATAAAAATTTTCACCATTATGTCATGCGTACAATCTTTCGCGGCTTCTCTGTCTTTAATAATGCTCAAACACTTATGAAAAATTTTTCCTGAATAACGGTCATACAAAACTTCCAGATACTGTTTCTCACCGGCAAGTACGCGCTCGACCACCTGCTCGTCGGTGAGCGGATTAGTCGTTTTCTCCTCAGATTTCCGGAATTTAAAGTATGCCATTAAGTAATGATGAATGATTAATGATGAATGATGAGTGGTGAGTCTTTAAAAAATTTATTCATCATTCATCATTCATCATTCATCATTAATTTATTTCTTTTCTGATAACAATTTTTGTAAAACGCCATTACTCCAACCAAAACCATCTTGCGACGGATACTCGCCGCCACCGGATTCCAAACTCATATCTTCGACGTTATATTTTTCCATCATTTTTCCTGTCGCTTTATAAACGCGCTGATTTACATCAATCCAACGCGTTTTAATCACATTGGCTAAACTATCGTGACCGTAATTGCGCAAACCTTGAATCGTAATCCATTGCAATGGCGCCCAACCATTTGGCGCGTCCCATTGTTGTCCGGTTTTCGTGAGCGTGGTTACGACGCCGCCCGGACGCAAAAATAATTTTTCTATATTCGCTGCCACCATGTCTGCTTCGCGCTTTGTTGTCATTTTAAAAAATAAAGGATACATGGCTGCCAAAGTATAAATTTCCGTCTGACGGTATTTATAGATATCATTATCAAAATAAAATCCTTTCGATGCACTCCAACAATATCGGCGCAAAGCTTCGCGTCTACTCGACATTTTTTTCTCGAATTTAGCGGCTTCGTCAAATTTTTTTGAAACCATTTTTCCTTTCATGATTGTACTTTCCAAATTATAAAGCAGCGCGTTTAAATCAACGGGAATGATATGCGTCGTGCGAATAGTACCGATATTTTTTTCGTCTTCGAACCAACGACTCGAATAATCCCAACCGGATTCTGCGCCTGAACGCAAATGTCGGTACATATCTTTTTCGTAGTTGATCGTTTTTTTTGCCGCTTTCACGTCTTCTTTATACCCTTCCGGACGCGGCGTATCTTTCATATCGTAATACCGATTCACCACATTGCCGTCCACTTCAACAACGTGATTTTTTGT
>JAYTNA010000321.1:0-2378 GCA_043748865.1 Saprospiraceae bacterium | reverse complement strand
TTTGCGGTTGGACCGCTCACGTTTTTTTATGTTAAAAGTAGATTGTATCAACATTTTAAACCGCACCGCCGCGACTTAAAACATTTTATTTTACCGATTGTACAATCGGTTTTGTTGGCAGTTGTTTCTATCAGCAGTGTGTCATCGAAACAAGCATTTGAAAATCATTTTTTCAGTCCATTTTATGGTAATTTTGAAAAAGGGATTTTTGTGGCGCAGTATTTAGCGTATTTATATTTTGCTTACCGCTTTATCAATCATTTCAAAACAGTTTTAACCAATGATTACCGGCGAAAAAAAGAAGTTGTCAAATTTCCCGCCATTAAAAAGCAAATATTAGTCGTCGGTTGGTTGAAACGTTTTATTAAAGTCGCCATTATTTTATTTATTATTCACGGCATTTTTGTTTACTCCGACTATTTCAGTTATCGTCTTTTCGGTGCTAACTTGCAGACCAAAGCACTCTTTTCATCTTTATATCAATTATCTTTCGCCGCCTGTTTGATTTGGCAATGCGTTAATGCTATTTTTGCGTTGAGGAGAAAAATTTAATCTGTTCATAGACGATAAACAATGGACGAAAGACAATAGATATTATACAACTTACTCTATCTATTGCCTATCGTCTAACGTCCATCGTCCTTTATCCCCTGTCCCACCATGAATACTACTATCGATAAAGACGATTTAATTCTCAAACATCCGAACGATATTGCTGAAATTATTGGCGAATTAGACAATAAGGAGCAAACATTGGTGTTTTTATTGTTGCCGAATAACCTTAAAACACAAGTGTTTTCACATCTCGATGTGGCTACACAGGAAACTGTATTGAAAAACATCGGCAGCAAAGAATTAGGTGACATTTTGAACGAAATGGCACCGGATGACCGCACCGCCTTGTTTGAAGATTTTCCGGATTTATTGATTAAAGACGTAACGAATTTATTAGGTGACGACGAACGGAAAGTTGCACTGAACTTAATCGGCTATCCTGAAAACAGTGTCGGACGTATCATGACACCACTTTATATTCAAGTACATAAAGATTGGACGGTTGCACGCACGTTACAAGAAGTCCGGAAAAATGGTAAGAAAGCGGAAACGCTCAACTTTGTTTATGTTGTTGATGAAAACGAAAAACTGATTGATGACATTCATATCAGCAAAATACTTTTGGCGGACGATAAAGTAGTAATCGAAACGCTTATGGATTCTGCTTATCTCTGTTTACGCGGTACGATGAATCGCGAAGATGCTATTAGTTCTTTTTCAAAATATGACCGCTCTGCATTACCTGTTGTGAGTGAAAGCGGCGTTTTAGTCGGCATAGTAACTGTAGATGATATGATTGACGTGATTCAGCAACGCGACACCGAAGATATTCAAAAATTCGGCGGTCTCGATGCACTCGACTTGCCATACGTGGATACACCTCTGTTTGAGATGATACGCAAACGCGCCGGTTGGCTGGTTATTTTATTTGTAGGCGAAATGTTTACGGCTTCTGCGATGAGTTATTTTCAAGGAGAAATAGATAAGACAGTTCTGCTCGTTATTTTTATACCTTTAATTATGTCATCAGGCGGTAATTCAGGTTCGCAAGCTGCGACATTGATTATTCGCGCCATGGCTATTAAAGAATTAAATGTAAAAGATTGGTTTTATGTCATAAAAAAAGAAATTATGTCGGGTTTGTCGCTCGGTTTAATTCTTGGCAGTATCGGTTTTCTACGCATTATGCTTTGGCAAAAAATTGGATTTTACGATTACGGACAATATTGGCCTTTTATTGGACTTACGGTTTCACTATCGCTCATCGGCGTAGTTTTGTGGGGAACACTTTCAGGTTCAATGATTCCTTTTGTTTTGAAACGTTTCGGACTCGACCCTGCCACTTCTTCCGCGCCTTTTGTCGCCACACTTGTTGACGTTACCGGTTTAGTTATTTATTTCGTTACTGCTTCTTTTATTTTAAAAGGAAAATTATTATAAGTTGGTAGGGCTTTCTTAAAAAAAACAAATTTCCCGCAGATTTACACAGATTTTAAAAAGCAAATGCTCGCAGATGCTAAATTTTAGGAAAATCTGCGAAAAAAATCTGCGAAAATCTGCGGGAAATGCTTCTTCTGTCCTCTTTTTTTTCGCGAAAAAATTGCACTTTAAATTTAAAACTACCAAATAACAAAGAAAATCGAAAAAATAAACAAAACTTTAAAATTCATGTTTATTGTGAGGTGTCTATTATCTCAATAAAAAATGAATCAAAGAACTAACGATTTTCGCTCGCTTGCCACGCATCCGTACAGCATCATGTTGTATTTATTATTGGCAGGTTTGACAATGATTTTTGTCGGCTTGTCAGCTGCGTATCTATA
>JAYTNA010000320.1:0-4245 GCA_043748865.1 Saprospiraceae bacterium | reverse complement strand
CCAAAAAATTGATTGATGAAGCTGCTCACGCTAAAGTAGATGCCGTGAAATTTCAGAAACGCACACCGGAAATTGCTGTTCCTAAAGATCAATGGAATGTCATGCGCGATACACCTTGGGGGCGGATTACTTACATTGATTACAAACGTAAAACTGAATTTGGTCAAGCGGAATACTGCGAAATTGACGCGCATTGTAAAAAATTAGGCGTTGATTGGTTTGCCTCTCCTTGGGATACGGAAGCCGTAGATTTTTTAGAACAATTTGATCCGGTGATAACAAAATTGGCATCTGCATCGCTGACAGATTTTGTTTTGATTGATAAAATTTTGGCAACCCGTCGTCCGATTATGATTTCTACAGGGATGTCTATGATGAAAGAAATTGAAGCAGCTGTTGATCATATCCATAAATTCGATGCAAAATATCCGCTGTTGATTGCACACTCTACTTCGTCGTATCCGTGTCCGTTAGAACAATTGAATCTGAATATGATTCCGACGTTGAAAAAACTTTATGAAAAAGCGCCCATCGGATATTCAGGACATGAAACAGGGCTTTCAACAACCGTGGCAGCCGTCACTATCGGCGGAAATTTTATTGAACGTCATTTCACACTCGACCGCGCCATGTGGGGTTCCGATCATGCGGCATCAGTCGAACCGCAAGGTTTTCAACGTTTGGTGCGTGACATAAGAGATGTTGAAGCGTCTCTTGGTGACGGTATCAAAAAAGTTTATGATACTGAACTCGGACCTATGAAACGCTTACGTTTGAATGTTAGTCCGGAATATAAGTAATATAACAATTGACAATTGACAACGACCATATATTATCGGCGTTATCAATTATCAATTTTCAATTGTTAATTAAATACGCAGTCGTAGTTCCTGCGTTTAAAAAATTAAAACACAAACAATGGTTTATTTAACACGTCTTGAACGCTTCAACGCGGCACATAAATTATGGGTGTCTGAATGGAGTGAAGAAAAAAATGTAGAAATATTTGGTAAATGTTCCAACAAAAATTGGCACGGGCATAATTATTCACTTTACATAACAGTGAAAGGGCAACCTGATAAAATTACAGGATTTATCATTGATGTAAAGAAACTTAGCAGCATTATAAAAGAAGCCGTTATTGAAAAATTAGACCACTCTAATTTGAATTTGGACGTTGATTTTATCCCTAAAAATATCCAACCTACCACCGAAAATTTAGTACTGCTTATTTGGGATCAACTCTATACGCTTATCATTTTAGAAGGTGCGCAATTGCATTGCGTCAAATTATTTGAAACCGAAAACATTTATGCAGAGTATTTCGGCGAGTGATATAAACAATTTTAAAAATTGTGTGTTTATAATTTCGGAAATACGAAGCCTGTAATATTTCAGAAGATTCTGCACGCCTAACTTTTCAATTGACACAACTATTTCATTTTAAAAAGCAAAATTACTTATGACATTGGAGAAAACGAAAGTTACATCTAATCTGGCACTCGTCGAACACTACACAGAAATTCTAAAACAACTCGGCGAAGATCCTGAGCGCGAAGGATTGGTAAAAACTCCGGAACGTGTATCAAAAGCGATGCAGTTTCTAACAAGTGGTTACAATCAAGATGCGGGTAAAATTTTGCGTAGTGCCATGTTTAAAGAAGAATACAATAATATGGTTATCGTGAAAGATATTGAACTGTATTCGATGTGCGAACATCATATTCTTCCTTTTTACGGTAAAGCTCATATTGCATACATTCCTAACGGCTATATCGTTGGTTTATCGAAAATTCCGCGAGTAGTAGATGTTTTTGCGCGTCGGTTGCAAGTTCAGGAACGTTTAACACATCAGATATTACATTGCATTCAAGATGCACTCAACCCCATCGGTGTTGCAGTTGTCATTGAAGCACACCATATGTGTATGATGATGCGGGGTATTCAAAAACAAAATTCTTCAACAACAACATCCGCTTTTACAGGCGTTTTTAATAGTGTTGAAAAAACTCGTAATGAGTTTCTGAATTTAATTACGGCTCATTTATCTTAGGCACACGAAATAAATAGTTTTAAAGTTTTTTTTTGAAACATCCGCATAATTTTTTCCGTTTACACTGGAAAAGTGTTTATATTTGCACTCGAATTAGAACGGTCGCGTGGCCGAGTGGCTAGGCAAGGCTCTGCAAAAGCCTCTACTGCGGTTCGAATCCGCACGTGACCTCTTAAACCGTTGATAACTCATTGTTTATCAACGGTTTTTTTTATGCTTTTTTCTTTGAAGGACATTTTAAGTGACGGACTATTTAATTAAGAGGCACTGTTTACGGTCACTCCTATAATAAAAGCAACATTTCAAATAAAAAATCGTTTTTGAAGTATTGATATATCTACTCAAATAAAAAATTTCGCCTATTTCCATGCGCTATATATACGCCTTACTTTTTTTAAGTGTTTTCCATTCGAACGCATTTGCTCAATCCGAAAATTACAGTATAGAACCTTTGTTGCAAAACGCGGTAATCGCAAAAGAAAAATCTTTCTTTCGGATAATTACTGCCGATACAGCTATTATCAATTTACCTTTTGCCGACGATTTTTCTTACGACGGTCCTTATCCGGATAAACTTTTATGGTTAGATAAAAAAGTTTTTGTTAATGCGCGTTTGACAAAAAATCCACCAACGATTGGCGTTGCTACTTTCGACGGCATTGATTCAAACGGCAGCCCGTACAGTGCCGGAAATGAATATGGTTCTTGCGATACTTTGACTTCGACTTATATTAACATGGCGACTTATCAAAGCGATCCGACTGCTGCGTTTAAAAAATTATCGCCTACAGATAAAGTGACTATCAGTTTTTTTTTAGAACCTAAAGGGCTAGGCTATGCGCCTTCACCAGAAGACTCATTGGTGTTAGAGTTTCGAGATTCGTTGAATAATTGGAATTTAATAAAATCAGTTTCGGGTTTAGGAAAAATCACAATTGATTCTGTTTTACGTTCTTTCCCCTTAGATTCTACGCCTCCATTTACTTTCTATCATTTGCCGATTAATGAAGGTAAATATTTTTTCAATAAATTTCAAATTCGCTTTCGCAACTACGGACGACGCGGCGGTGCTTACGAACAATGGCATCTGGATTATGTAAAAATTGCGCCGAATAGAGACGTAACGAGTAAGATATTAAATGATGTCGCATTTTCAGAAAAGCCCCCTTACATTCTATTACGTTATACTTCCATGCCTTGGCGACAAGCGTATTCTAAATTAGAATCAGAAATTCAAGATACTTTTTCGAGCGTCCTTTACAATTATTTTCCCAATACCGTAGCTGTACCGGATACAAAATGTTCAGTTAAAACTTCAAATAATATAGTTTTGGTGCCGGGTATTACTATTCAAGACGCTTTAAATATTCCGCCGGGTGTGTTATATACTACACCGGCTAAAAAAATGCCTACATCGTTACGCAATGGCTTGAGTTTAATTGATACAACTATTACCAAATTCAGTGTCACTACAAAATACCAACTCATGCTCGGTTCGCAAGAAACACGCGACACACAACGTATTGCTTTGCGCAACGATTCGGTAAAAACTATCACTAATTTTTCAAATTATTACGCTTACGACGATGGTACGGCTGAATTGCAATTCACAGCCACCGGTACGAATCAACAAACTGCCATTCGTTTTTCAAATAATATAGTTGATACGCTGCGTGGGTTTATGATTCAATTCCCGCACATTAATAACGATGCCGGTGCCGGTACTTTTAATTTCACAGTTTGGAAAGATTCTTTAGGCGGCACACCGATTTTTCAAATGTTTGGCATTACACCGGTTTATTTAGATTCTTTGACCACTTTGCACGATACGCTTCAAGGTTTCACAACTTATACTTTTAAAAATTCGAGCAAAAAAGATACAGCTATCATTATCAATCCGGGAAATTTTTATATCGGTTGGCAAAATGTCGGTGATATACGTATTCCTATTGGTTTGGATAGAAATAATCTCAACAAATCGCAATACCTCTATCAATTTTTAGAAAATTCTTGGAAAAAAGTCACTCAAAATATTGGTGCCGTAATGCTCCGTCCAATTGTCGGTTCCGGTGATATTCGTAATAGTTCGGCACTATCAACGGAAAATGTTGCTTTGAATGAGTTTATGCGCATCTATCCGAATCCCGTCAGCGACATTTTAAGTATTGATATTAATTTCGGCAAGCCCGACG
>JAYTNA010000319.1:0-1322 GCA_043748865.1 Saprospiraceae bacterium | reverse complement strand
GTTGCGTAAATTGTGAATTTGGGGTAAACGTAACACCGTCAAGTGAATAAGCATAACCGGGTGTGCCGCCTTTTGCTCTACAAATGATAACGCCGTCGGCACGGCCGGCAGAACAAGTCGGTAAACTTGAAACATCGGCAGTGACGTTGCAGGGAAATTTTGCACAAAACGTGCGCGATTCTTTAAATCCGAAATTCGTTTTTTTGCCGTAAGCCAATAATTTGCCGTCGCCGGTTGTGATGTTGTAATTGCCTTTTAAAACACTGCCGTTTAAACCGTTGCCGAAACTATCGAAAATTGTGAAAGTGTAACACTTCGAGGTATCCAAACACAAAGAAGTTTTGTAATGATTGCCGGCGATTGTGTAGCTGCCGCTTTTTACAATAATTTTTCCATCCGCGTCCATTAACTGCCAAGAAGTTTCCGTCGGGTCAGTATCCGTCAAAATATCAACGGTAACAGAAAACGGATTTGGTATATTGGCAATCGCCACGTTACCGCGTTGCGTACAGTTGTTTGTATCAACGACAACATAATTGTAACTGCCGGCGGCTAAACCGGTAAAAACAGAATCGCGCACAAAAGTTTTGCCGCTATCAATACTGAATCTGTAAATAGGAATACCTCGAATCGGATTTAATTTGACGATACCATCATTACTGCCGGCACAAACGCCATTACTTTCGGTTTGCACCGACATTTTACATACCGTTGCCGCACAGAACGGTATCGCGATTTTTGAACCGAAATCCGGTCGCGGCAGTGTTAAAAATATTTGCCCGATTATATTTTTTATCACTAAATCACCTCTGTTGTTAAAAGCATTGATGCCGTCGTTACCCGCGTCGTACAAATTAAAAGTGTAGCATTGCGTTGAATCTAAGCAAAGGGATTGCATATAGGTTTGATGTTTGCCGGCATATCCCGGACTTTTTAAAACCAAATTGTTGTTTGCATCACGAATGTCCCAAGAAGTTTCTTTCGGATAATCGTCGGTCGTGAGTTGCATTAAGGCATTTGAACCGGTTTTCAAAACATTCAAAGAAAAATTTAGAGTATCGTTGCTTGATATTTGGTCGTTGGAATTGTTCGGATTTTGAGTAAAAAATTTTATTTGATGCTGTCCGTAAGGCAAACTGTCTATCGAAAATGGCACATAAATAAATTTATCCGTCGAAATGCCGGCGTTTGAAATTGTCAACGCAATTGTTTTCGGTGCGTTATTGTCTAAAATATATTGAACGGAAAAAGTTTTAAGAGTATCGAAACCGCGATTAACTATTTTTAAATTGCCGATTGCTGATGTGGAACAAATGGTATTG
>JAYTNA010000318.1:0-5849 GCA_043748865.1 Saprospiraceae bacterium | reverse complement strand
TAAAAATTCGACGGATAAATATTACGCCGGCTTACGCGATTTGGCAAAACAAGACGGCGTGACGCAAAAAGATAAACGCGGCGATGTGGAAGCAGGTATGAAATCGGCTGCAAAAACTTTGGAAGCACAATATGAAACACCGTTCACGGCGCACGCGATGCTCGAACCCGAAAATGCTATTGCATTCGTACAAGCCGACAAAGCAGAAATTTGGGCACCAATTCAAGGCGCGGATTGGTTGATGCCGAATTTAGTGACTTATTTGGGTTTAAAAAAAGAGCAGATAAAAATAAATGTGCAACTCATGGGTGGTGCTTTCGGCCGCAAATCATATTACGATTACGTCATGGAAGCCGCACACATTTCAAAACAATTAGGCGTACCGGTAAAACTTACTTGGTCGCGTGAAGATAGTATGACGCAAGGACCTGTGCGTCCGGGAATGTTAAGCGCGATGCGTGGTGGTTTAGATGCATCGGGTAAAGCCGTTGCATTGGAACATAAAATTGTAGGCGCATTACTTTCATGGCAAAATTTTAAAAGGAATGCTTCGCAAGGGGATTCTTGGGCGGAAGGCGTTGATGTAAAAGATAGTCCTTACGCTATTGAAAACCGTCAACAAAAATTTGTACTTGCTGAAACTGATACACCTATATTATGGTGGCGTTCGGTATATGCTTCTACAAATCTTTTCGGACATGAAAGTTTTATTGACGAATTGGCACACGCCGCGAATAAAGATCCTTTCGATTTTCGTTTAAATATGTTAGACGCGCAACCGCGTTTTAAAACAGTTTTGAATACACTGAAAGAAAAAGCCGGTTACGGAAAAAAATTATCCGAAGGACAAGCGATGGGTATTGCGATTGCGCGGTCATTTGAAACTATTTGTGCTTATGCCGTTACAGTTTCTAAACAAGGTAACGGTGTGAAAATAGAAAAAGTAGTCGGTGTCATAGATTGCGGTGTAGCGATAAATCCGGATCAAGTGCGTGCACAAACGGAAGGCAATATCGTAATGGGTTTGTCAACGGCACTCAAAGAGCCGATTACAATAACTGACGGAGAAATTACGCAAACAAATTTTCATTTGTTCAATCCGATGCGTCTCAATGAAACGCCGCCGGTGATACAAATTCATATTGTACCGAGCGAAGAAAATCCGAGCGGTGTCGGCGAACCGGGTTTGCCGCCGATTGCACCGGCGTTGTGCAACGCGATTTTTAATTTGACAGGTAAAAGAATTCGTAAATTACCGTTTGATATTGGGAATATCGGTTAGATCGTTTTTAATATTAGTAACGGCAAATTTCAATCTGCCGTTACTAATATTTTGTGGCTATCGCCATTTATTTGAAATCCAAAATCGTAAATCCAAAATCTAAAATCGAAATGATACGTCGTACCTTTATAAAAAACTCTTCGACTGCCGTTGTTGCAACCTTAGCAGTACCGAATTTGAGCGAAACAAAAGCACCGAAAAAAGCATTTGCGCACCATGTTTTCTTTTGGTTGAAAAATCCGGACAGCAAAGAAGACCACGCGCAACTTTTGGCGGCATTGAAAGCATTAAAACAAATTGAAGTTGTAAAGTACGCACACATCGGCGCACCAAGCATAAACGATTTTGATAAACCGGTAACAGATGCATCATTTTCTTTTTCAGTTTTGTTGTTGTTTGATACTAAAAAAGATGAAGAAACGTATTTATATCACCCGCTGCACAAAAAATTTGGCGCAGAAAATAATCATTTGTGGTCGAAAGTGATGGTTTATGATTCAACGGCGATTTAGTTTTCAGCCGTCAGCCGTTAGCTACCAGCAACTAATCTTGTTTCAAAATCTTTAATAATATTAATTATGATGCTCAAAGATTTAATTTCGAATGATAAAGATATTTTAGGTGGTCAAACTGTTTTTAAAGGAACCCGAGTACCTGTAGAAACTTTATTTGATCATCTTGAAGCCGGTATTTCTCTTGATATATTCTTAGAGGATTTTCCAACTGTAACCAAAGAACAAGCCATCGGTTTACTACATTGGGCTAATAAATTATTAAATACTAAAAATTCAGACAAACTTTACGCGCCTGTTGCTTGACGAAAATTTACCAAAACGCCTTAAATTAGATTTTACTGAGCATGAAATTTATACCGTGAGAGATAAAAATTGGAATGGCATAAAAAACGGTGAACTACTAAAACTTCTTGCAGAAAATGATTTTGATGCGCTATTAACTTTCGACAAAAACTTGCAACATCAACAAAATTTTGAGAAATATACCATCGCTGTTTTTGTTTTAATAGCGGATATAAACAGCTATGAAACTTTGACAAATCTTTCGCCTTTAATTAAATCATATTTATTTGAAGATGAATTACCAAAAGGCGTTGTCATTATAAAAAATTAAAGTAATTTTTTTATAGGATCACAATATGACTCAACAAAAAAAGAGAAAAATAATCAATATTGCTGCCTTCCTCAAATTCGTAATTTGTAATTGAAAACCTCCGTGCATATAAAAAAACTAATCCTTCTCGTACTCTTTTTCATCACTTTTTTAAGTGTTTTAACAGCACAATTCAAAGAAAACGGTTCTGCTTTTAAATACGGTGACAGGTGTTGGCAACTCACCGATGCAAAAAACAATCAAGTCGGTTCTATTTGGTACGAACAAAAACTTAATCTCAATGAATCATTCGATTTGACGATTGATGTGAATTTAGGTTGTAAAGATGCGGACGGTGCAGACGGTATTGTTTTCGGATTGCAACCAGTGAGTACTTCTATCGGCACAACCGGACAAGGTTTGGGTTTTTCGGGTGTGTCTCCATCGGTTGGAATTGAATTAGATACTTGGCAAAATACCGATTTCGGCGATCCGGTTTATGATCACATCGCTATCATAAAAAACGGTGACTTGAATCATTTACATACACAAAACACAATTGCGGGTCCTTTTCCTTTCAGAACTAAAGCCAATCCGGGTGTGAATATTAATATTGAAGACTGTACTTCGCGTACTATGCGTATCGTTTGGAACGCGGATAATAAATCGTTGGCAGCTTATTTAGGTTGCGATAGTTTGATTCAAGTCAATATTGATTTAGTAAAAGATATTTTCAATGGCGACCCGAATGTTTTTTGGGGATTTACGGCTTCTACCGGCGGTGCGAACAATGTGCAAAGCATTTGTTTAAAATATACATCGCTGCTTGATAAAGTGGCGGACACTGTTGTTTGTCGCGGCGGACAAATTCAACTTAAAGCGAATGGCGGTGTAAAATATGCGTGGTCGCCGGCAGCCGGATTGAACAATGCAACGATAAATAATCCGATTGCTTCGCCGGACAGAACGACAAAATATGCCGTCAATATCACCGATTTGTGCGGCAGAAAATTTGTTGACTCAATTACTGTGCGCGTCGGCGGCAATCCGTTTACGCTCGATTTAGGTCCGGATACCGTTTTATGCGCCGGACAAACGCTTTTACTCGCGCCGAATATTCCGAATGCTACTTATGTTTGGCAAGACGGTTCAAAATATTCGGTTTATACTATCAATAAATCCGGAAATTATAAGGTCAATGTCGAACAAAATTTTTGTAAAGCGCAAGACAGTCTGAAAGTGCGGTATATTTCTCAGCCAACCGTTGATTTAGGTGGCGATGTGAATTTGTGTTATGGAAAGAAAAAGATTTTGGAAATTTTTGCCGATGATGCTACTTTTGTTTGGCAAGATAATACGCCGCTGCGATCGTATGTGATTACGCAACCCGGAAAATACAATGTAACAGTAAAAAATAAATGCGGACAAGCCCTCGGTGAAATGACGGCAAACTTTCACACTTGCCACCGCGTTTTTGTACCAAATGCTTTTTCGCCGAATGGTGACGGCAACAACGATACTTTCGTCATAGAGTGTGGCGAAGATGTTTTAATGATTGAAGAACTTTCTATTTTTAACCGTTGGGGCGGGCGCGTTTTTTCTGCCGCACAATTTCAACCCGGCGATGCTAATTTTGAATGGCATGGCGAAGGTTTTATGCCGGATGTTTATACTTATTACTTAACTGTACGTTATACAGATGGTGAAGTAGAAACAAAAACAGGGGATGTAACGTTGATTCGTTAAGAAACGTGAAATAAGTATAGTTTGGTACTTTACTTACTTCACGTTCTTTAATGGTTAATTCGTTTTTAATTTATGAAAAACTCAGGAAATAAAATAATAGCATTCTGCATCGGCATATCAATATTTACAACAATATTGACAGTCGTTGTGATGCGTCAAATTTATAAAGGCAGTGAGCTTTCTGCACGGGATTCCGGTAATGCACGATTGGCGAGTTACACCGATTTAATGCTCGATGATAAAGTACGCCGTTCATATATTTCTTCGGCACCGACAAATTTTATTGCGGCGGCGGAAGCAATTACGCCATCGGTTGTAAACATAAAAGCGATTACAAAAGGTAATGGCGAAAGTTTTTGGGAAGACGGACATTTAAGCGCGTCAAATGGTTCCGGTGTTATCATTTCCGGTGATGGTTATATCGTTACAAACAATCACGTGGTGCAAGATGCGACGGATATTCAAATTACAATGGACGACAAACGCGAGTTCAGCGCGAAAATTATCGGTAAAGATGCTTATACAGATGTAGCTGTTTTGAAAATAGATGCGATAAATATGTCAGCCGTGCGTTTCGGCAATTCGGACAGTATTCGTGTCGGTGAATGGGTTTTAGCGGTGGGCAATCCGTTTAATTTATCTTCGACTGTAACGGCAGGCATTGTTTCCGCAAAAGCGCGGAGTATAAATATTTTAGACGACGATAAATATGCGATCGAAGCCTTCATTCAAACCGATGCTGCCGTCAATCCCGGTAATTCCGGTGGTGCTTTGGTGAATACAAATGGCGAATTGGTCGGTATCAACACCGCGATTATTACAAAATCCGGGCGTTACGAAGGTTATTCATTCGCCATTCCCGCCAATTTAGTTTTAAAAGTGGTGCGCGATATTATGAAATTCGGCATCGTACAACGCGGATTTTTGGGCGTTGTGATTAATGATTTAACGCCGTCATTGTCACGCACAATGGGTTATACTTCCATGAACGGCGTTTATGTCGAACAAGTGAATCCCAAATCTGCTGCAAGTGAAGCGGGATTGAAACACGGCGATATTATTATTTCTGTTCAAAATAAAATAATAAAAAATAAAGCAGAACTGTTGGAACTCGTCGCCGAACAAAAACCGGGTGATAAAATCGTGATTGATTATTTTCGCGCCGGGCAAATGCTGCACACACAAGTCACGCTGAAAAATAAAGACAATACCACCGGATTAGTACAACCCGAAAATCCGGATGAAAGTTACGATATTTTTAAACGCATCGGTATGACAGATGTGCGCGAACTCACGAACCAAGAAAGCAGAAAACTCAGTGTAAAAGGTATTAAAGTGGTGGGTATAGAACGCGGAAGTCAAATAGACAGAACGAATATGGAAATCGGTTTTATCCTCACGCGCATCAACGATACGAAAGTTGAATCGGTCGAACAAGCCGCCGCACTCATAAAAAAACTCCACGGACAAATTCTCCTCGAAGGCGTTTATGAAGATTTTCCGGATAATTATTTTTATAAAATTGTGAAATAGGTATTGGCACGACGGACAACAGACAACAGACAACAGACACTCATCTGTTGTCTGTTGTCTGTTGTCTGTTGTCTGTTGTCCGTTATCTAAAAGTTCATTGTCTATTTTCTATTCATCCAAAATTATGATTAAACACACTGCCTCGTGGATTTATCCCGTCAGTTCTGCGCCAATTAAAAAC
>JAYTNA010000317.1:0-4648 GCA_043748865.1 Saprospiraceae bacterium | reverse complement strand
TTCCAAGTTCGCCCTTCCGTTAATGCAAAAAAATTATCGGAACGCGAAGGTGTTGAAATCAAAACATATTCTATCATTTATGAAGTCATTGACGAAATCAAAGCGGCAATGGAAGGTATGTTAGAGCCAACGAAAGAAGAACAAATTTTGGGTTCCGTAGAAGTCCGCCAAGTTTACAAAATATCAAAAGTCGGTACAATCGCCGGTTGTCAAGTCACGGACGGAAAAATTACGAGAAACGCATTGGTACGCATTATCCGCGACGGTATCGTTGCCTTCCCAATAAAAGAAGGTGCAGTCGGACGCTTGAGTTCACTCAAACGTTTCAAAGATGATGTAAAAGAAGTGAAAAATGGTTTTGAGTGCGGTTTGACGATTGATAATTTCAACGATTTCCAAGAAGGTGATACCATTGAGGCTTATGAAATTATTGAGGTGAAACAAAAATTGAAATAATTGTTAGTTGTTAATGGTTAATGGTTAATTATACTGAGTTTATTTTGTTTCAATAAATTTTAAAAGCCCGATGCAGTTTGTATCGGGCTTTTAATAAAAAATAAAACAATTAAATGGAAAAAACCAACGTACTCATAGATTGCACGGATGAAAGTGGTCTGGTGCATAAAGTCACAGGCGTATTTTATCACAACCAATTGAACGTGATAAGTACGCACGAATTTGTTGAACCCGTAACGAATCGTTTTTTTATGCGCTCACTCATCGAAGGCGATATTGTGGATACGCAACGCATTCAAAACGGATTGCAAGGAATTTTACCGCATGACGCGCAGATAAAAATAAATAAAAAATCGCCAAAAAATATTGTTGTCCTCGTTACCAAAGAACATCATTGCATCGGCGAATTATTGATTAAGCATCATTTTAACGAATTGAATGCGCGCATTTTAGCGGTTATAGGTAATCATGAAACGCTGTCCGATTTAACCGCACGTTTTAATATTCCGTTTCATTTTGTAAACCACGAAGGATTAAGTCGAGCAGCGCATGAACAAAAAGTTTTAGAGACGATTGCGCCTTACGCACCGGATTATTTGGTACTCGCAAAATACATGCGCGTGTTGACTCCTGTTTTTACGGGTGCGTACAGCAATAAAATTATCAACATACACCATTCTTTTTTGCCGGCATTTATCGGAGCCAGTCCGTACCGACAGGCTTATGAGCGCGGCGTGAAAATAATAGGTGCAACGGCGCATTTCGTCAACAACGAACTCGATGAAGGACCCATCATCGTTCAAGATATTTTACCCGTCAATCACACACTTTCGGCACAAGATATGGCGCAAGCCGGACGCAATGTAGAAAAATTGACGTTGGCGAAAGCACTCAAGTTGGTTTTTGATGATTGCGTTTTTGTTTCGGGAAATAAAACGATTATTTTTGAGTGAAAAACTTTTTTCAAAATTTTTTCGTTATATTTGATCTTTGAATCGTTAATTTTATTTTCATCACCACTAAACAAAAATTAAGCATGAAAAAAGTTATTTTCTCTGTTATTATGGTCGCAGTTTGTTCGGTTGCTTTACGTGCGCAAACAGCTCAAACAACATCGACAACTACATTATCGAGCAGTGCTGCTACTTGTACACCGGCTGAAAAAGCAAAATGTGCAAAAACAGGTGCGGCTTGTTGTGCAAAAATGCACTCGTCATCAACAGGAACTGCAATGGCTGCTGCCGAAAAACCTAAAGCTGTGAAAAAAGAAGATCCGAAACAAAAATAATTACGAATTACAATTCGGGTAAAAAAAATCGTATAAGAGAAAATATTTCTCTTATACGATTTTTTTTTGTCATAATTTCGGCAAATAAAATGTTTAAAAAAAAAATATTGCGTTCTTTCTTACATTTGTGAAATTAAGATATTCATACATTTACCGATTTAAAAACAAAAAACGAACATGAAAAAAAATCTTTTATGCGCCGTTATCACAATTTTTTATTGCGTTGCCATACTTGCACAAACAACGCCGACTTCATCTTCAACGGGTACAAATAATTTTATCGGTATTCAACACGATGAATATGCCGATCAAAAAGATTTAAAGAAAATTTTTACAAATTTCAAAGTATTTGAAATCAATTCAAAGGCATTAAAAAAATATGCCGATGCAACACTCTACTCAAAGTTTGATTTGATTTTGGGAAATACTAAAAAATTTGCCGTGAATTTAATTCAAAATGACATTCGTTCACCCGATTATCGCTTGATAATCGGTACAGACAAAGGTGATGTATTAGCAGCTAAAACCGAAAACATAACTTACATGGGTTATACGGACGATGCCGCTCAAGTACGTATGACTATCAACGACAAATTCATTGTTGGTTATTTTATTTATCAAAATGAAAGTTATTATCTCGAACCTTTAAACGGCCTCATTTCAGGTACGCCTAATGATTTATTTGTCTTCTATCGTTCAACAGATGTCATTCCCAACCCTAATATCAAATGCGGGTTGACTCAAGTTGAAGATAAAACAACGGATTTGAGTAACAACACTAATAAAAGTTCATTTCGGGAATTACTTGTACAAACCGGCTGCTTGAATATTCGTTTGGCAATTGCATCAGATTTTGACCTTTACGCGAATAAATTCGGCAGTAGCTCAACTGCAGTTACGAATCAATCAATTGCTATATTGAATAATGTTATTTCTGATTATGCCTCTGCTTTTAATAAAGCAATTACTTTTACCATAGTCACCAATTATGTTTCAACAAGTGCAGCAACTTCATTAGAAACTGCCCTTACCGACACGACAGCCAGTATTACTTTACTATCCCATTTTACAACTTGGGCAAGTAATGGTGGCTTTGGCGTTTTTCACGATTTAGGCTCGCTTTGGCTCAGAAGAACTTTGGATGGCGGCAGCGGTACAGTTGGTTTGGCATGGGTAGCCGGAGTTTGTTCGCCTAATAATCGGTACAATATATTAAATCAAAATTTCACAGGAGCAACAGTCGGACATTTTGGCGCGGTGCAAGCACATGAGATCGGACATAATTTTAGTTGTAACCACGATGCTTCCGGCTCTTCTTTTATCATGGCACCTTCCGTGAATACGAGTGTGAGTCCGCCAACAACTTGGTCGGCAGCTTCAATCTCATCCGTAAATACACGAATTGCAACGAGCCAATGCCAAACAGGTACAACGGCATTGCAAGGTACGCCAACTGCTAATTTTACGCTGAACAGTACAGAATGTATAAGTAGCAATATCCCGCTTACCGATGCTTCGGGTTACGCTCCGACTGCTTGGAATTGGACAATGTCGGGTGGAACACCAACTTCTGCATCCACTCAAAATACATCTGTGAGTTATAGTACAACCGGTCCCAAGAGCATAACGCTTGATGCAAGTAATTCAACGTGCAACGGTTTTCCGTCAAATAGTGTTACTAAAACAGTGACAATCATTAACTATTTACATCCAACGGCTACTTGTACTATAAATATGACAAATACCGGAACAACCGCTAACTTTGGTCTAGGTATTTATAATGTAACTTTAGGTTCAATTAATAAGTCTTCATCATCAGCTTTTATAGATGGTGTTGCTTACAATGATTATTCTTGTTCCCAATTTGCAACATTGTCTACAATTAATAACCCCATAAGTATAAGCGTCACAGTGGGTTCTCCTAACCCCGAAAACGTAAAAGTATTTGTTGATTTAAACAATGATGGTGTATTTCAAGGTGGTGAACTTTTGTTTAGTGCTTCAGGTACAAATACAATTTCCGGTACTATAACCATTCCAAATACTGCTGTACGTAATACTCTGATAAGAATGCGTATAGTTTCCGATTTTAATTCGGTAAGTAGTTGTTCAACGCCGACTTACGGACAAGTTGAAGATTATGGTCTTTTAGTTACGGCGAATGTGCTGCCGGTTGAGTTAGTCAATTTTACAGGAACAAATAAAGGTGACAAAAATATACTGAATTGGCAAACAGCGTCCGAATTAAATAACAGTCATTTTGTTGTTCAGAAAAGTAAAGACGGACAAAACTTCTCGCATATTGGCACCGTGAAAGGTTCCGGCACATCAACTACTGCTCATGCGTATGACTTCACGGATGCAGTACCTTACTTCGGTATCAACTATTATCGTCTGAATCAGGTGGATAATGACGGTAAAACGGTTTTTTCAAAAATTATTTCAGTCATACGGCTTATTGAAGGTGCACGTATTTTAAGTATTTATCCAAATCCAACACAAGACAAATTAACCGTTGAACACGCTTCTTCTGTAGAAATGTTTGAGATAGTAAATACACTTGGGCAAATTATGACAACCGTAAAACCTAAAATCGGTACAAATCAAACCGACATAGCGACAACTGAATTAGGCACCGGTATTTACTTTTTACGCGTCAATCAAACAGAAATGATCCGATTCGTAAAATATTGATGGTGTGTTTTTATTTGGGTCAAGGGACCACGTTGTAATCAAAAAAAAATTGCGCAAAAAAAAATTAATTTCTTGCGCGATTTTTTTTAACAGATTTATTGATTTACAGACTTATTTACGATGTACTTACTGATGCCGGAAAAGCAAGTCTATCATCAGTAGGTTTATAACAGCGATAATTATTTTTTCAATGCTTCGATTTGTTTTTGT
>JAYTNA010000316.1:0-8240 GCA_043748865.1 Saprospiraceae bacterium | reverse complement strand
AATTATTCGGCATAAAAGCAATTCCGGATTATAAATTTGAAAAAGCGCAAGTCATAGTTTCTTTCGGTGCCGATTTTTTAGGTACTTGGATTTCTCCGGTAGAATATGCGACGGCTTACACAAAAAATAGAAAAATTGACCACGAGAAACCGACGATGAGTCAGCATATTCAAGTGGAAAGCTTCATGTCTTTAACTGGTTCAAACGCAGATACGCGCGTTTTGATTAAGCCGAGCGAACAAGGTGCAGCTATTGCAACACTTTGGAACTTTATCGCGCCGTCAACAAACGGTCAAACGATAACGGCACCGAAATTAAATGATAAAGTGACTGCACAACTGAAAAAAGTAGCCGAAGTACTTTTGGCGAATAAAAGCAAATCATTAGTCATTAGTAATTCAAACAATCCGGCAGAACAAGAAATTGTGATGGCAATTAACGGTAACTTGGATAATATTGATGAAACTATAAGTTTTGCTCAACCAAATTTATTACGTCAAGGTGATGATGTACAGGTTCAAAATGTAATTTCAGAATTAGAAGCGGGTGGGGTAGATGCGTTATTCGTTTTAAATTGTAATCCGGCTTATGAATTAGCAAATGGCGATAAATTCGCGGCGGCTGTAAAAAAAGCAGGTGTCAGCGTATCATTTAATCAAACGATTGACGAAACAACTTCGGTTTGTCAATACGTTGCACCGTCTCATCATTTCTTAGAATCTTGGGGTGATGCTAATCCGAAAGGCGGACATTACAGTTTAATTCAGCCGACAATCTCTCCCGTCTTTAATACGCGTCAAGCAGAACAATCGTTCTTAGTTTGGGCAAATGCTGCACCGCAAACGGAGCAACCGATGTACGATTATTTGCGTTCTGTTTGGCAAACGAATATGTTTCCGAAACAAAAACAATATGCAACGTTCCAAGCATTTTGGGATAATACTTTGCACAACGGCGTTTTTGAATCCGGTGAAATTACTTCTCCAAAACAATTCGGTATCAATTTAACTTTAGCGGAAGCGGCAGCGAAAATTACGCAACCCGGCACCGGCATGGAAGTTACTTTCTTTGAAACTGTTAATCTCGGTAACGGTCAATACGCCAACAATCCTTGGTTACAAGAAATGGCAGACCCGATTACGCGCACAGTTTGGAATAATACATTAGCACTGCCCGTAAAATTTGACGGTGTCAACGATTTTCAATCCATGAATGGTTTGAAAGATGGCGATATGGTAGATTTAGTAGTTGGCGATAAAAAATATAATTGCGCGGTTATTCGCCAATTCGGCCAACCGGAAAACACGGTGGCAATTGCGTTGGGTTACGGTCGTACAAAAGCAGGTTTAGCGAGCAATGGTTACGGTACAAATATTAATCCGGCTATCGGTTTAGTGAATGGTTTGCCGCAATACTTCGCTGCGAATGTAAAAGTAAGTACGAAAACCGGCGTAGATGAGCAGTTTGCGTGCGTTCAACATCACCACACAATGGGTGTAACGGCACCGGGTAAAGAAGAAGGCGGAAAAACTATTAATGCCGACGAAAAATCATTGGGTTGGAAAGGTTTTCAAGGTTCTTTGGTAAATAGAAGCATTATTCGTCAAGGCAATTTGAAAGATATTTCTAAATTAAAAGAACAATTAGAAGACGAACGCAAAGAATTTGCGGAACTTAATTCAAAAACACTTTATCGCGGACATCAAGATAAATATACAAGTGGTTTGCATTGGGGTATGCACATTGACTTAAATTCTTGTACCGGTTGCAGTGCTTGTACAGTAGCATGTATGGCAGAAAATAACGTGCCTGTTGTCGGAAAAGCAGAAGTACATCGCCACCATGAAATGACTTGGTTGCGTATTGACAGATATTATTACGGCGATGTTGAAAATCCGAATACGGTTTATCAACCGATGATGTGTCAACATTGCGACAATGCACCTTGCGAAAACGTTTGTCCCGTAAATGCGACGAACCACTCGAGCGAAGGTTTGAATCAAATGACTTATAACCGTTGTATCGGTACAAGATATTGCGCCAACAACTGTCCGTATAAAGTACGTCGTTTCAACTGGCAAGATTACACGACAGCAGATATTTTTCCATGGAACGAACGTAAATTGAACGGTTACACACTTGGCTTTTCGACAGAAATGCCTTTCGGTGCGGATAATTTAACGCGCATGGTTTTAAATCCGGATGTTACAGTGCGTTCACGCGGTGTGATTGAAAAATGTTCTTTTTGTGTCCAACGTATCCAAGAAGGTAAATTGACGGCGAAAAAAGAAAATCGTACCTTGCGTACAAGCGATGTGAAAACGGCTTGTCAAACAGCTTGTCCTACAGATGCAATTACATTCGGTAATAGAAACGATAAAGAAAGTGCATTACAAAAAGCGCGTCAATCAGATTTGGTTTATCGCGTATTGGAAGAAGTAAACGTTGATTCAAATGTTTCTTATTCCGCGAAAGTGATTAATAAATTGGAAGCTTAGAAGCTATCAGCCTTCAGCTATCAGCTATCAGCTTTTTGCCGACTTCTGAAAGCTGATAGTTGGAAGATAAATATTAAAATGCTCGAAAGCTAACTTCTGATAGCTGACAGCTGATAGCTAACTAACTATGTCTAAAAATATAAAAATTCTTTTAGCCGCAATTATTGCATACATTTTATGCGACTTGCTTTGGATTATGTTTTACGATAGCAGTGAATCATTGAGTTTAAAAGAAGCTATTGGTATGATTGGCGACCCGATGATGCACAAACTAAAAATAATGTTAGAGAAAGCAGCCATTTTCGCAGTGATTTTTTTTGCGGAAATAAGTTTGATAAAAGAAAAGTAAGTTTAGACAATAGACAATAGACAACGGACAATGGACAGTAGAATATAGATAATAGAAAAATATATTGTCCAAAGTCTATTTTTCGGTGTCCAAAGTCCAAAGTCTATTGTCCGTAGTCTGTTGTCCATTTATAAAATAATAATTTATGAGTACGATAGTATCACCGATAAGAGAACCGTTAATTCTTGGTAATAAAACTTATCATCAGATAACTGAAGATATTTGTCGCCCGACGGAAGCCGTGCCATCGAAAGAATGGATCATTGGTTTTATTTGTGCCGTTAGCGCATTAGGTACTTATTTTTTCTGTGTAACATGGACGGTTTGGAACGGTATCGGTTCTTGGAACTTAAACAGAACGATTGGTTGGGGTTGGGATATTACCAACTTCGTTTGGTGGGTTGGTATTGGTCACGCCGGTACTTTGATTTCTGCTATCTTATTATTATTCCGTCAAAAATGGCGTACCGGTGTAAACCGTGCGGCAGAAGCGATGACAATTTTTGCGGTAATTTGTGCGGGACAATTCCCGATTATACACATGGGTCGCGTTTGGATGGCACCGTTCATTTTTCCTTATCCGAATACGCGCGGACCATTGTGGCCAAACTTTAACTCGCCTTTATTTTGGGACGTTTTCGCTATCTCGACTTACTTCACTGTTTCTTTATTATTTTGGTACACAGGTTTAGTACCTGATTTTGCAACCGTGCGTGACCGGGCGACGGGTTGGAGAAGAAAATTATACAACGGTTTATCTTTAGGTTGGACAGGCTCTGCAAAACACTGGCAACGTTGGGAATCTTTATCTTTAGTTCTCGCCGGTATTTCTACACCTCTTGTACTATCGGTACACACGATTGTAAGTTTTGACTTCGCGACTTCCGTTATTCCGGGTTGGCACACGACTATTTTTCCACCATACTTTGTTGCCGGTGCAGTGTTCTCCGGTTTTGCGATGGTATTAACTTTGATGTTAGTCGTGCGTAAACTTTTAAAATTAGAAGACTATATCACCTTAGAACACATCGAAAGTATGAACAAGGTTATTTTATTAACCGGTTCGATTGTAGGTGTAGCATATTTAACAGAATTATTTATTGCTTGGTATTCAGGTTATATTTACGAACAATTTGCATTTTATAATCGCGTGTTCGGTATTTATTGGTGGTCCTATTTTGGTATGATGTTGTGTAATGTGGTGTCGCCGCAATTATTCTGGAGTAGAAAATTACGCAGAGATATTTGGGTGACATTTTTTATGTCAATCTTCATCAATATCGGTATGTGGTTCGAGCGTTTCGTCATCATTTCTACAACTTTAGCCCGTGACTTTTTACCTTCATCATGGAGTTATTATTCACCGACTTGGGTAGAAATTGGTTTGTTCATTGGTTCACTCGGTTTGTTTTTCACTTGTTTTTTAATATTTACACGTATTGCACCGGTTGTTGCGATTGCGGAAGTAAAAAGTATTTTAAAACAATTTGGTAGTCAATACGTGAAAAATAATACGGTTGCAGATCATGCACACGAAGACAACAGTCATTTGGTTCATGCGGACGAACACCATTAATTTGATTTTGGATTTTGGATTTTATATTGTAAAATCGAATAATGTGAGGCGTATTTTTGAAACAATAATTGACTTTGAATTTTATAGTGGCAACGATATATTTAGAATTATTTTGACTATTTTAGCGGTGCTGAACATTTTAGTTTTGGCAGTACGAAAAATTTTTAAATTAGAAAATTATATTACCATATGCCATGTTGAAATTCTAAATAAAGTTCTTTTATCTTTCAATTCTTTAGTTGGACTACTATGCCTATTGGATTTATTATTAATTTTCCATCTAAAGCCTCTATACAGATACGAAGAATTTACATTCGGTTGGCGAAAATTTGGTAATTATTATGTGGTTTATTCCGGTTTACTAATTTTTCAAATAATTCTTCTACAGTTGTTTTGGAAAAAAAATTTAAGAAAAAACGTATTGGTTACGTTCATGGTTTGTAGCTTTATAGGTTTGTTTTTCTTCTTGTAAGAAATCTCTTTCACACTACAACGATTAACGGATAACGATTAACGATTAACGAAACATGAAAACGTACAATAAAGACATCCTTTTCGGATTGTATAATGATGAGACAGATTTATTGAAAGCCGTTTCAAATGCTCAGAAAAAACATTTGGGCATTTGGGATGTATTTTCACCGTTTCCCGTGCATGGTCTCGATCCGATATTGGGTTTATCTGAATCGCGTTTGCACCAAGCCGGATTTATTTACGGTTTGACGGGTACACTCACAGCTTTCTTATTTATGACTTGGGCTTTTGTGCGTGATTGGCCCATCATTTTCGGTAATAAACCTTTTTGGGCAGTACCGGCGTTTATTCCCGTTACTTTCGAGTTAACGGTTTTATTTGCAGCAATCGGTATGACGGTAACGTTTTACACTATTTGCGGTATGGGCTTCGGTGTAAAAAATCCGACGCTCGACGACCGCATCACAGACGATAAATTTTGTGTAGCATTTGACGTGAGCGGTGCAAGTAATACTGAAATTAATTCTTACAAAGAATTTTTCGCAGCAACAGGGGCTGCGGAAGTGAATCAAAAATACATTTAATTCAGTTGAAAGTTGAAAGTTGAAAGTTTTTAGTAACTTTTAATTGGCAATTCTAAACTTTCAATTTCCGAATAATATAATAATTGAAACTGAAAAGTTCAGAGTTTAAATTCTTAACAGAAAAACTTTCAACTTTCAACTTTCAATTTTCAACTAATAATGTTATGTCAAAATATTTTCTTTTTATTTTTTTCTGTCTGTCCGGCAGTGCATTGATGACACAATCTTGTTCACCGGCGCACGGCAATGAAACCGGACACGAGTATATGCCCGACATGGCGCATTCAGTTGCTATGGAAGCTATGCAAATAGATGAATACGGCGCACATACTTGGGATAAACAAAGTACGCGTACACTCGTGCAGTTGTGGGGAACACCTCGTTTGCCGATTAGAGGTACAATTCCGCGTGGTTCTGTGGGTTTGATGTCGGGAGATGTGGGAGAAATGCAAAAAGAATTAACCGGGCAAAATAAAGGCATCAACACGCCAATTAATGGTAATGTACCATATTATTACGAAAATACGGAAGAGGAACGCACACGCGCTACAAAAGAAATCGCGATGAATCCGTTTCCAATTACGGCAGCCGGATTGACAAGAGGAAAAGAACTTTGGACGATCTATTGCGGCATTTGCCACGGTACAAAATGTGCCGGTAACGGATATTTAGTAAGTGATGAAAATCCGAATGCAAAATATCCGGCACAGCCGGCAAATTTATTATTAGATACTTTTGCGAACGGCAACAACGGACGTATTTATCACGCGATTATGTACGGCAAAAATGTAATGGGCAATTACGCGGATAAATTAAGTTATGAAGAACGTTGGCAAGTAATTCATTACATCAGAAGTTGCCAAGCAGAAGCTAAAAAACTTGATTATAATGAAAAACACAATGATTTCCGTCCGCTTCAAGCAATTTCTGATTCTTTGTATCGTGCAACAGCATCAACAAAAACTTCGGTAACTAAAGTTGTTGCACCGGCGGTTAAGAAAATTGAACCGACAAAAAGCAAGTAATGCTACTGAACATACAAGTCGTTAAATATATCAGAGTATAAAAATTAAGTGTACTAACTTTCGAAAAATTTAAAACTTTTCAAAAGTTAGTTAAAAGAAAATAAAAAAACTGCCTGATAGCTGATAGCTGACGGCTGATAGCTTAAATATAAGTTATGAAACAATTCACATTCGAGCCTAAGCAAAGAACATTTTTAATCGGATTCATGGCACTTGGAGCCGTGTGTTTGTCGGCATCATATTTTATTGATCCGATAGGAGCGGAAAACGGACATACTCGTTTTTGGACAAATTTGCTGCAAAATTCAGCATTTTTCACGCTCATTTCCTTTACAATGACGTTTGCTTTAGCGGCTACAATGACGGCCTATGCAGGTTGGCACATTGCTTTCAAACGTGTTTGGGAAGCAATGTCCATGTTTTTACCGATTGGTTTGCTCGGAATTTTTATTGTCTGGATGGGTACAGTTTTGGGCTGGCATCATTTATATATTTGGGCGGATGCAAAAATTGTTGCAAAAGATAGAATTTTAACGGGGAAAGCCGGATTCTTAAATGTTTGGTGGTATCTGGGGGCTATTGGTTTCGGTGCGCTTTGGTATTATTTTGCTACACTATTACGTAAATATTCTTTAGCACAAGATAATGATTCGGATACAACGGTGTATCCTTGGTATCAACGCGCAAAAGTTTGGGCAGCAGCTTTCTTACCGATTTCCGGTTTTACGAGCGCGGCTGCAATATGGTTGTGGCTCATGTCAATTGATCCGCATTGGTATTCAACCATGTATGCTTGGTACACGACTGCAAGTGCTTGGGTGAGCGGTGTTGCTGTAACTATTTTATTATTAATTTATTTGAAATCAAGAGGACAATTCAAATGGGTGACGACGGAACATTTACACGATTTGGGTAAATTTTTATTCGCTTTTACGATATTCTGGACTTATTTGTGGTTCTCTCAGTATATGCTTATTTGGTACGCCAACAACGGTGAAGAAACGACTTATTTCCGTTCGCGTATGGGTAACTATCCGGTACTTTATTATGGAAATTTGGTAATGAATTTCGTTTTACCGTTCTTGATTTTGATGCGTAACGATACCAAACGCAAGTTTGGCACACTCGCTTTTTGTTCTATCATGATTTTATTCGGTCACTGGTGGGATTTTTTCCAAATGGTGAAAGTTGGTCCTTACGAACGTGTATTGACTGAACAAAAAGCTAAATTACGTCCGGCCGAACATGGAGAAACAAAAGTAATTTCAGCCGTTAAAGAAGCCGGTCACGAAGTAAAAGAACCGATGAAAGAAGCTGTAAAAGAACCTGTAAAAGTAGTAGAAAAAATGTCACAAGTCGGTGCAAAACCGGAAGCTAAACACGACACACCTACTATGGGTGAAATAGAAAAGGCACATGAAGAAGGCGAAAAAATTGAAAAAGAAGGCACTGAATATGCAAAATCATCTTTAAATTATACGGCTCAAGATGAAAAAGGTTTAGAAAAAATTAATGAGGAAAATTATTTCCATTATACACCGGATATGACTGCCGGTTACGGCATTCCGGGTTTTTTAGAATTAGGAACGATGTTGGGTTTCTTAGCATTATATGTTTTCGTTGTGTTTACCTATTTATCTAAAGCACCGGTATTAGCTGAAAAAGATCCATATTTGGAAGAGACATTGCATCATCATTCATAAATAATGAACAATAAACAACGGATAATGAATA
>JAYTNA010000315.1:0-2256 GCA_043748865.1 Saprospiraceae bacterium | reverse complement strand
ATTCATCACTCATCATTTATAATTCATCATTAAAAAAAATGGCTACTAAATTTCGTTCCGGTGTATTGTTTGGTCAAGAAGTAAAAGATTTGCTTGATTATGCGAACGCCAATGATTTCGCGCTTCCGGCAGTGAATGTTACCGGGAGCAGCACCATAAATGCGGTCATGGAAACGGCACGCAATGTCAATTCACCCGTCATTATTCAGTTTTCCCATGGCGGAGCTGCATTTAATGGGGGTTTAGGGTTAGATAATAAAAATCATCAGGCTTCAATACTTGGTGCAGTAGCAGGTTCGCTTCATGTACAAATGTTGGCAAAGGCTTACGGCGTGCCGGTTATTTTACACACCGACCACTGCGCAAAAAAACTTTTGCCATGGATGGACGGCATGTTGGGCGCGTCGGAAGATTTTTTCAAACGAATGGGTACGCCATTGTATTCGTCGCACATGCTTGATTTATCGGAAGAACCGCTCGAAGAAAATGTAGAAATTTGTGCCACTTATTTCAAACGCATGAGCAAAATGGGTATGACGCTCGAAGTTGAAATCGGTGTCACCGGCGGCGAAGAAGACGGCGTGGATAATAGCGGCGTTGATAATTCAAAACTTTATACGCAACCGGAAGATGTGGCGTATGTGTATGAACACTTGAATCCGATTTCTCCGAATTTTACAATCGCGGCGGCTTTCGGAAATGTACACGGCGTTTATAAACCGGGTAATGTACATTTACAACCGGTGATTTTAAAAAATTCGCAAGATTATGTTAAAAAACATTTCGGCTTAAAAAGCGATGTGCCTATCAATTTCGTTTTTCATGGCGGCAGCGGTTCTTCACGCGAAGAAATCAGAGACGGTGTGAAATATGGTGCAGTAAAAATGAATATTGATACAGATATGCAATGGGCATATTGGGAAGGTGTGCATAATTATTACGAGGCAAAAAAAGGTTATCTGCAAGGTCAAATCGGCAATCCGGAAGGCGACGACAAACCGAATAAAAATGTTTACGACCCGCGCAAATGGATTCGCGCCGCCGAAAAAACTTTCGTTGACCGGTTAAAAATCGCTTTTGAAGATTTGAATTGTATAAATCGTAATTTATAGACGATAGACGATGGACGATGGACAATTGAAAAACAAATTCTTGTCCATTGTCCATTGTCCATTGTCCATTGTCCAACATTTATGTTAGCAAAACGCATCATTCCTTGTCTCGATATTCGCGACGGACGTACCGTGAAGGGCATCAACTTTGAAAACATTCGCGATGCAGGTGATCCGGTTGAACTTGGCATTTTATACAATAAACAAGGAGCCGATGAATTGGTTTTCTTGGATATTACGGCAACGCACGAAGACCGCAAAACTTTCGCATCACTCGTGACGCGCATCGCCGAAAATTTAAACATTCCGTTTACCGTCGGCGGTGGTATTGGTTCTGTCGAAGATGTTTCGCGTTTGTTGAGTGCCGGAGCCGATAAAGTTTCTGTTAATTCTGCTACAGTGCGCAAACCGGAATTGATTAATAATCTGGCGAAAGAATTTGGTAGTCAATGCGTTGTCTTAGCGATTGATGCGAAAGAAACCGACAAAGGTTGGCGCGTTTTTCTAAACGGCGGACGCATTGAAACCGAATTAGATTTATTTGAATGGGCGAAAGAAGTAGCGGACAGAGGTGCCGGTGAAATTTTATTTACTTCGATGGATCACGATGGTTCTAAAAAGGGTTTCGCTTGCGCGGCTTTAGCAAAAATTTCTTCGAGTATATCTATTCCTATTATCGCTTCCGGCGGTGCCGGCACAATGCAACATTTTCAAGAAGTTTTTGAAACCGGAAAAGCTGATGCCGCATTAGCTGCAAGTATTTTTCATTTCAAAGAAATCGGTATTCCGGATTTGAAAAATTATTTAAAAGAAAAAAATATACCGATGCGTGTTTAACGTTTATAAATTATTTTGAACTCTTTCACAATAGCTTTTGGTTATCTCAACAATCATTCTTTTCTTTGTTAAATCATCTAATAAAATTTATAAAATGAAAAGAAATCTCCTATTTCTACTCCTCGTTTTTTCTGCATTCTTTGCAAAAGGTCAACGCAAACCTATTGGTAATTTACTCGTCGAAAGTATTCCGGAATTACCCACAGCGTTGAAAGAAAAATGGGAACAATATCAAAACATACGCGGTGCAAGTTTTTCCGATTGGGATGCGAGCGGCAACGGGATTTATATCGCTACGCGCTTTGCG
>JAYTNA010000314.1:0-2311 GCA_043748865.1 Saprospiraceae bacterium | reverse complement strand
CTCTAACATGAGGACTTGGTTTTGTAGTTTGATATCCACAAAGTTACGTCCTTGCTTGATTGATCTACTTCTGTTTTTTAACCCATTATTCGCATAATTCATTTATTTGAACTTATATTTGCGTTTGAATGTTTAAAAAGTCGGATATGAAGTATAAGGTATGAGGGCTTAGAAAAAAAACTAACACTTCATACTTTTACCTTTTCAAAATAAATTATGCGCGGTTCACTTAAGATAGCCACAGTTTTCGGTATTCCGGTTTTTGTTCATTGGTCATTTTCGTTGTTGTTGCTGTTTGTTTTATACACCGGTTGGTCACATCATGTTGACGTGACAGGTTTTGCATTTTTATTCTTGTTTATTTTTTCGCTTTTCTTGTGCGTCATTTTGCACGAATACGGACACGCACTTTCTGCACGTTATTATGGTGTCAACACACGCGATATAACTATTTTGCCTATTGGTGGTGTAGCGCGTTTAGATAAATTACCGCGCCAACCATTTCAAGAATTTATTGTGGCTATTGCGGGACCGGCTGTTAATGTTTTGATATTCATCCTACTTTATTTTATTCTTTATGTCTTTTTTTCATTGCATTTGAATGTCGCCGATTTAATGGGCAGTGAAACCGACGAAATCATCGTCGGACATAAAGTAAGCTTTTTAGTTTCTTTATTACAAGCTAATTTATTTTTGGTTTTATTTAATCTTATTCCGGCATTTCCGATGGATGGCGGGCGCGTTTTTCGTGCCGGATTATCATCGGCAATAGGCAGAGTACGTGCAACGCGAATAGCCGCGATTGTCGGACAAATTATTTCTGTCGGCTTCGTTTGTTTTGCTGTTTGGCAAGAGCAACCGGTTATGGCACTCATCGGCGTTTTTATATTTTTTGCGGCGGCGAGCGAAAATCGTTTAGTAAAAATGGAAGATGTGATGACGCGCCACACTGTTTTAAATATTTATAACACGCACACCGAAAAATTACAAACTTCTACGCTCATCGGCGATGCGCAAATTTCTTTAAAACTGAAAAAATGTGCCGGTTTTATCGTTTTAGATGGCGATAACGCTTTGCGCGGCATCATTGAAGACGATGATATTAAAGATGCCGTTACGAATAAAGATTACGAAAACCACGTTTCTGTTTATATGCGTCCAAACTTTTTCACTACACGCCTCGATGAAAGCATAAAAGATTTATACAACCGAATGCAATCAACCCATCAGTATTTTGTACCCGTCATGAACAATAATGAAATTATTGGTACTGTGGATATTAATGCCCTCGATAATTTTTCAAAAGAAAATACGAAATATTTTCCTTGGCAATAAACCAATTACGAATTACAATTACAAACGTTTTCTATTTCGTAATTTGTAGCCCGTAATTCTTAATTGAAAAGATGATAAAAATAGATACCCTTTTAAACGGTGCAATTGATGCGGCACAAAAAGCTGCCGGCGTTATTATGCAAGTATATAACCACGAAGAATTTCAAATAGAAATAAAATCGGACGCATCGCCTTTGACAATTGCAGATCAACGTGCTAATGAAATTATTTGCAAAACACTGCGCGATTTAACGCCTCATATTCCGATTATATCCGAAGAAAATATTGAAATAGACTATGAAGAACGCCGACGTTTCGTTTATTTTTGGTCAGTTGATCCGCTTGACGGTACAAAAGAATTTATAAAACGCAATGGTGAATTTACGGTGAATATCGCGCTTTTAAAAAATAACAAACCGATTTTGGGTGTCATCTCTGTTCCTTGCCAAAACAGTATTTATTATGGCATAAAAGACAAAGGCAGTTTTTGTATGAAAGGAAACGACGTTCAAAGAATTAAAAGCAGTGCGTTTTCTCTAACCGATGAAGGTTTGAGGATACCTGTTTCAAGATCTTATTTGAGCGAAGAAACCAATGCACTTATTGCAGAATACAAAAATCCGGTATTAATGCCGACCGGCAGCGCATTAAAATTTATGTACTTGGCAAACGGCAGTTTAGATATTTATCCGCGCATCGGTACAACTATGGAATGGGATACAGCCGCAGCACAAATTATTTTAGAAGAAGCCGGCGGACAATTACTCAACTTAGAAACACGGGAACCTTTACAGTATAATAAAGTTTCTTTAAAAAATCCGAATTTTATTGCCCACGGCGTAATAGTTGAAAGTTGAAAATGAAAATATTGTAGGCATGATATTTTGTTAGCTGTAAAAATAATTCTTCAGTATTGAGCGTTAAATTTAGATTAGAAAACCCTTAATTGCTATCATTTTCAAACTCAAATAGGATG
>JAYTNA010000313.1:0-1264 GCA_043748865.1 Saprospiraceae bacterium | reverse complement strand
CGGTAACAGACGACGTAAATGACAATGGACAATAATTAATTATTGTCCATTGTCATTTACGTCGTCTGTTACCGATTAACTAATTCACATCGTCACAATCATACAAACGATTTTGTCTTGCTATCACCGGTTGTGCCGGTGCGCCGGCTTTTTTTGCTTGAATCATTTTTTGCACGAGACGTGCGCGCTCTTTTTTCGCCGCGTCGCGCAATTTAATATCATCTTGCAAGTCGAAGTATTTAATACCATCCACATAAGTCTGTTCGGCTTTCGCATAAATACTCAACGGATTATCTGACCACAAAACTAAATCTGCATCTTTTCCGACTTTAATACTACCTGTTCTTTCGCTGACGTGCATAATTTTTGCCGGATTAATCGTCACCATTTTCCAAGCGTCTTGTTCTTTCATACCGGAATACATCATAGATTTTGCCGCTTCTTGATTTAAACGACGCGCCATTTCTGCATCATCGGAATTGATGCAAACAAGTACGCCTTGATCTTGCATGATACCGGCATTTTGTGGAATTGCGTTATATACTTCAAATTTATACGCCCACCAATCGGAAAAAGTACCTGCAGCCGCACCGTGTTTTGCCATTTTATCGGCGACTTTATAGCCTTCTAAAATGTGCGTAAATGTATTGACGCGCACTTTGTGTTTTTCCGCCACGCGCATCATCATTGTGATTTCAGTTTGTACGTAACTGTGACAAGTGATAAAACGTTTACCTTCAATAATTTCTTGAATCGCGTCGAGTTCAATATCCGGACGATAAGTTTTGCCGGATTTTTTTAGCGCCGCATACTCTTCTGCACGTGTGAAATAATCATCGTAAACTTGTTCGACACCCATGCGCGTTTGCGGAAAACGAATACGGTTATCATCACCCCAATTTGATTGCTTCACATTTTCGCCGAGCGCAAATTTTATAAATTTCGGCGCATTTGTGTATTTTAATCCTTCCGGAGAAACACCCCAACGCAATTTTATCAATTCAGTTTGTCCGCCAATCGGATTGGCAGAGCCGTGTAAAATATGACTCGATGTAACACCACCTGCGAGTTGGCGATAAATATTTACATCTTCAGGATTCAATACATCACCAATGCGCACTTCCGCCGACGATGCTTGTGTACCTTCATTCACACCTTTCGATACCGTAATATGTGAATGTTCGTCAATAATACCGGCTGTCAAGTATTTTCCGGTGCCGTCAACAGTTACGGCATTTGAAGGCGATAAATTTTTTCCGACTTG
>JAYTNA010000312.1:0-1335 GCA_043748865.1 Saprospiraceae bacterium | reverse complement strand
TAAATATCCGATAAAACGTGCAAGTTTATTTGGTTCTTACGCTCGTCAAGATGCGCATTCGGGCAGCGATATAGATATTTTAGTTGAATTTTCAGACACAGTGAGCTTGTTACAATTCGTCGGTATTCAACAAGAATTAGAAGATATACTCAAAAAAAAAGTAGATTTAGTTGATTTCAGTACGCTTAAATCACAACTCAAAGTCAATATACTTGAAGAACAAATTGCAATTTATGGCTAAAAATAGAAGCGTTGCAATTTTTATTGACGATATTATCGAAAGCTGCGAAAGAATTGAACAATATACGATTGACTTGACTGAAATACAGCTTGAACAAAATGTCGAAAAACAGGATGCCATTATCAGGCGTTTTGAAATAATTGGTGAAGCTGCAAAAAATATTCCCGAGACATTACGTACTCAACATCCTGAAATACCTTGGCGTGCTTTAGCAGGTATGAGAGACATTGTAATTCACCAATATTACGGCGTTTCAATTTCAATGATATGGTCTTCTGCCATTTACGATATTCCAAAGATTAAAGAACATTTACTGCTAATAAGAGCCAATCAACAAAAATAATTTTTTCCTAAGGTTCTCAATATTTTTTGAGTTCTTTAATGTTAGTTTTCATCTTGGAAATGTCCCTTCGTTTACAAGTTTTGCTACGGCTTAAAAAAAATTTAACTTATTTTAACTCAAGTACACAACTAAAAAATAATGAAAAAAATTCTATTCTTCTTAGTTTTCGCCGGTACTTTATCTGCTCAAACTGAAAAAACTATGAAAACGACGGTTCAAAAAGCGACGGTTTTTTTGTCGGGAGCACAATTGTTTTCTTCTGAAACGGTTTATGTGCCTAATGTCGGTTGTTCTTCTGTCGATACAACTTCTTCTTTTGCATCAGCCAACAAATCATATTTTTGCATAAAACTAAACCATTTGATAACTTTTTTCATATCGGAAGTATGAAAACGATCGCGGTCATAGTTCGGCAGCACGACTGAAAAGTAGGCACGTAAAATATTCGATTCCGATTTTTCGTTCGGCGGCGGCGTTTCCGCACATTTATCGCGCATCGTTGTCAACAGTTCTGCTAATGACACACCGTCGTTGTCGGTATAAATAGAAATGCCTTCAAGCAACACAAAATTCGTTTTTCTTGTAGCGATAAATTGACGCGCTTTGGTTTCAAAATCTTCGACAATGATACCGTCGTTACGCACACCTGCTATTTTTTGTAAATTTCCGATGCCGCTTACGACGGCAATTTTTTTTATGTCAACCATGGTTTAGTTTATTGGTGATTGGTTTATTGGTGTTTGGTTTAAAA
>JAYTNA010000311.1:0-1207 GCA_043748865.1 Saprospiraceae bacterium | reverse complement strand
CAACAATCGGTTGAAGAAAAAAACATACAACTCGATGGTTTTCGAGATTTGTTTACACCTCTCTCACCGGAAAATACTTCAAATAACATTGCCGATGATATTGACGTGAGCAGAATAAATAATTGGCAAGAAGATGAAGCGGAGCAAACTCCCGATAGTATCATTTTAGAAATTGAAAAAACAGCAATACAACAAACCGAGAATTTTGAAAAAATAATTTCCGATTCGTCAGCAAATAATACACTAACTTTACCCAACGCCATTCAAAAACTCGTGAAATCATACAGCATAAAAGAAATTTTTCAAGATCAAGCCGCACAAATTAAATTGCCGCAATTTTATTTAAAAGTTTTGGCAAACGCCTTATTTGGCGCACTGAAAGAGGAAGCCGTATTTTTAGAAAAAGAAAATCTTTTGAAAGATTTTGCTTTGAGTAAAGCCGATACGAACATTGCTTTTGAAAATATCTCATCTGAACTTTATAAAATAGATTTGGATGAAACAAAAAAAGAACATACACCCACGTTTGTAAAACTTGATGGCATCGTTAAAGAAAGTTTGATAACTTATATACTCGACCCAACGAGAAAAGAAAATCGCGTCAAAAATTTTACGCATCGGATTATGAATATCATCGGCAATATGTATCCGATTGCCGACAAAGAAATTGAAAAATATATCAACCGTATTTTATCGGATTTTAACGACGAACAATTTAACGATTTAGCTGATAACGAATACACCTACACGGATAAAATAAAGCAAAAAATAAAATCGTTGTCGGAAACTTTTGCAGAAAAAAAATTTAAAGAATTTTTAGATACCGACAAAGTTTTTATAAAACCCACTTATCAATTGCCGAAAAGTATTTCGCCCAACGAGATTTCTAAAGATTTACCGAAATCGCTTTACGAAAAAGAAGGCAAGATAAATGGTTTTGAAGAGCGCGTCATCAATGAAATTGCCAATATGGAAAACATTGCGTTCTGGACAAGAAACATGGAACGAAAAGATTTTAGAATAAACGGTTTCATCAATCACTATCCGGATTTTATCATTCAAACTAAAAGCGGTAAAACCATTTTATTGGAAACCAAAGGCGATCATTTAGAAGCAGAAAATAAAATTCGACTCGGCGGACTTTGGGCAAGTAAAGCCGGCAACAATTTTCGTTACTTTATGGTGTATGAAAAACGTGAAGTTAGAG
>JAYTNA010000310.1:0-3311 GCA_043748865.1 Saprospiraceae bacterium | reverse complement strand
TACTATACTCCATAACGACAAAGTATAATTTTGTTGGAGAACGATACTAAAACTCCTGCTTACGTTCACCAATATTAATGATAAACAGCTGACAATAACGAGCAATAATATAAAACGTTTTAAGGTCATATAAGTTTGAATGTGGGCTTTTTGAGTATTGAGCAATGAGCTTTGAGAAAAAAAATGCTCACAGCTTATTGCTCAATACTCAAAGCTATTTAGGATTTTTTTGACAAATCTTTTATGACCCAATATATAGCACCAATAATAGCAACTAAGCAACAAATAATCGTATAAATCGGTTGAACAGTGTGGAATTTATTATCCAAATACCTGCCGATAACGGCACCTAAGCCGATGATAACGATAAGACGCATCGCGACATCGCTGTTCTTCAACGAAGCACCGGGATTTGAACGTGGAAAATTATTTTTTAATGACACTGCTAGTTGTTTCTAAATGTTGCGGTAAAATTTTAATAGCATTGTTATTATCCGGTGCCGATTTCATCGCACAGGTGACATTGAAAATGGCTCCGGCTTGCACTATGAGTTTATCTGTTTGTACATCGCCGATAATTTCTGCAGTTTCTTTCACACTCAACATTTCTGCAACACGCAATTTGCCGAAAAATTTTCCTTCTATCACGGCATTTTGGCATTTTATTTCGCCTTCTATAAAACCGGATGGACCGATAATCACTTTGGCTTGACATACTAATGTACCTTTTATCGTACCGTCAACTCGAATATCACTCTCGGCGGAAATATGTCCTTCAACAAAAGTACCTTTCACCAAACTGTTCAGTGCATTACTATCCGACAATACGGTCGTGTTGGTTCTGCTACTTAAAGTCGTCGTTTTATCTTCTTGTTTTCTGCTTCCAAACATGGTTTGTAGTTTTTAAATGAAATAAGTTTTAGTAGAAATTTAAAGCAAGGCACTAAATTAGTAATTTTACCGGCGTGCACCAAGAATTTACAAAAATTTATTATTTTCAATACTTATTTTTGTGCGGTTAATTGGGATTAGTTAATTAGTTTAATGGTTTATTGGTTTATTCCCGTTCTCCGTTCTCCGTTGTCTGTTGTCCGTTGTCTATAAGTAAATTTTTATGAAAAGAAATATTACCGGTTTTGCTTTTATAGTTTTACTGCTTGCAGCGGCATTTTTTTTGGTCACTTCGATGGCTAAAAAGCGCAGAGATTGGCGCGAAACTTATTCTGAAGGGAGTAAAGAGCCTTATGGCAGTTTTGTGATACATGAACTCTTGACAACTTATTTTCCTAATAAAAAATTTATTGAATTGCCCGATGTTATAGTAAAATCATTGCCGAATCCGGATACATTGAAAAGTTCGGCGAATTATATTTTTATCGGCGATGGCTTTTGGGCGGATTCTGTGGATATTGATAAACTTTATCTTTTTGTTCACGAAGGACATAATGCTTTTATTGCAGCGAATGAAATTACGCATACTTTATTTGACCGTTTCAAAAAAGATACTTGCCAAACTCAAAAAGTTAAATATTCACCAAATTATTTTTTTCATATTTACGGGGATAGTGTAACAATGAATCTGTCGAATATACGATTGAATGACACATTGAACTTTAAATATAGTATTAGAGAACATGAATTTTCTTTTTACAGTTGGTGGCAAACATTTAATGAAAAAACAGATAGTTGTACCGATTTATTACCGCCCGAGCATTTATCGCTAGGAAATTTAACTCCGGAAAAAGATTATTATGTAAGAAAACTTGATAATTATGAGAATTTTATTAAAGTCCCTTATGGCAAAGGCAATTTATACTTGCATAGTAATCCGGTGGCGTTTAGTAATTATTGTTTGACAGACAGTATGCACACCAATTACGCCGCAAAAGTATTTTCGCATTTACCTGCCGGAGATATTTATTGGGATAAAAAAAGTCGCATTTCACGCGATGAAGTAAAAAAAAGAAATTTTCAAAATGAAAAATTTTCGAGAGAAAGTCCGTTGCAATATATTTTGACGCAACCTTCGCTGCGTTGGGCTTGGTTTTTATTTCTGGGTATGGTGGCAATGTATCTGTTTTTTTATTCCAAACGCCGACAACGGGTGATACCTTTAATGCCCGATAAGTCGAATACTTCTTTGGCGTTTATTCAATCTGTTGCCGGTTTGCATCAATATCAAAAAAATTATGCGCAAATGGGAATCTATAAAGTTACACAGTTTAAAAATGAAGTATTAAAACGTTATCGTTTGGCGCAAAATTTATCTGAAAACAATTTTGTTCAACAATTGTCCGTTCAATCCAATATACCCGACTTTCATCTACGACGCATTTTGGATTACGGTGAAAAATCAAAACGTTATGATATGACTGAAACCGATTTGATTGATCTACATAAATTGATTGCGCAATTTCATGAGAAATGCAAATAAAGATGAATGATGAATGATGAATGATGCAAATAATTAGCAATATTCATCATTCATTATTCCCAAAAATATATTTTTATGAATAAGATTTACTTCTCTTACAAAAAATTGATTATAATTTTCTCTATTTCAGTTTTGCTCTGGGTGTCGATACAAACAAGTTGGGCACAACGGCGACTTTTAGTTTTTCCAATGACAAATACGGTTAGTTTTTCGCCGGATACATTTGAAGTACGGACGAGAATTACTTTTAAAAATATTTCCGAAACAAAGCATTCTTATGTTTGGGATAGAAACATTACCGATTGGACAAATGGTTGGGTTAGTTTTGTCTGCGATGCTAATAATTGCTGGTCGAGTAATGCCAATAAATCGCCAAAAACTTTGGATTTGCCGCCGGGCGGTGCAGGTTCGTTAGAAGTTGTGATGCGTCCTAATCATCAAGCCGGACAAGCACAATTGGAATTAAAAATGCGCGAATATGGTTCAAATAAAAATGTTCAAATAGTAAAACTGAATTTTGAAGCCAAAAAAGCTGTCAAGGAAGACAATTTGAATCTTAAAATTTTTCCGAATCCGGCTACAGATTATTTTCAGCTTGATGGTGAGGGTATTGATAAAGTACTGATTTACAATATTATCGGCAGAGAAGTACGCTCATATAAAGTCATGGAAGGCGGCAGGTATGCCGTTAACGATTTGCCGGAAGGCATTTACATTATTCGATTAATTAACAGCAACGGTTTGCCGGTAAAAACGATTCGGTTGAGTAAGTCGCGTATAAAAGCTTAAATTAATTAATAATTGACAATTGACAACGAAAAAATAATTATCAACTGTCAATCGTCAACTTAAGTAGGTGATTGTAAATATTCGCTAC
>JAYTNA010000309.1:0-6818 GCA_043748865.1 Saprospiraceae bacterium | reverse complement strand
GTATGCCGGGTTATGGCGTAGGTTTCGGTATGGAAAATATAAACGGAAAAATAGCGCAAACTACCGGCGAAATTTTACCTGCCGGCGGTTACGGTAAACGTTTAAAAGAAGAAATTCGGCGCACTTACGGTGCTTATGTACATTTTTCCGGTAGGGGAGAAGCCGTTGCGAAAGAAACAGATTTTTGCGAAATTGATCCGAATGTGGTAGACAAATTCGGTATTCCCGTTTTGCGGTTCAATTATAAATGGTCAGACTACGAATATAATCAAGCGAAGCACATGCAGGATACTTTTGATCAAATTATTCGCGATATGGGAGCGATACCGATGAACGAAAATCCGGGCAAAGAAAAAAATTACGGCATTGATAAACCGGGACGTATTATTCACGAAGTTGGAACAGTGCGCATGGGCAGTAGTCCGGATAAATCTGTACTCAACAGTTATTGCCAATCACACGATGTAAAAAATTTGTTTGTCGTTGATGGCGGTGCTTTCGTTTCACAATCTAATAAAAATCCGACTTGGACGATATTGGCGTTGTCTATGCGTGCATCAGAATATATCGTGGCGCAGGTTAAAGCCGGAAAATTTTAAACGAGAAATTGATACGGATTTTCCAGTCTTGAAAAATAATTGTGCGTTTAAATAATTTTAAATTATTTAAACGCATTTTTCATTCATCTAAAGTTAAAGAAAAACTACCCGTAGATTTTATAAATTTTTTCATTTAAATAATTAAAAATCAATTTTTTATAATTTTTTTATCGTTTTAGCCATCGGAACGATTTTAATATTAAGTCATATTAAATTAACTTTGTGATTTACGTTTGTAAAATCAATTTATCAACTTTAAAAATTAAAAACATTTTGCCGGATAAAATCAATAAAGAAAATTTAAACGTTTATAGTAAAAACGTCACGCAAGACCCGACACATCCCGCAGCCCAAGCAATGTTGCACGGTATCGGTTTAACAGATAATGATTTCAAAAAAGCGCAAGTCGGAATTGTTTCAACGGGTTGGGAAGGAAATCCGTGTAATATGCACCTCAACGGTTTAGCCATTGATATAAAAAAAGGCGTAAAAGCGGCAGACTTAATCGGTTTAATTTTTCACACCATCGGTGTCAGCGACGGTATTTCGATGGGAACAGACGGTATGCGTTTTTCTTTGCCGAGTAGAGATATTATTGCCGATTCGATTGAAACCGTTGCATCGGCGCAATGGTACGATGGCATTGTTGCAGTTGTTGGTTGCGATAAAAATATGCCCGGTGCAGTAATGGGTGTCGGTCGCCTGAATCGTCCGGCTATAATTGTATATGGCGGTTCAATCGCGCCCGGATTTTATAAAGACAGACCATTAGATATCGTTTCAGTTTTTGAAGCTCTCGGACAAAAAAAAGCCGGAACAATTTCCGATGAAGATTTTAGCGGCGTTGTTCACAACGCGATTCCTGGTGCCGGTGCGTGTGGCGGTATGTACACAGCTAATACAATAAGTTCAGCCATTGAAGCACTCGGTATGGCGTTACCGGGCGATGCGTCAAATCCTGCCGTCAGTAAAGATAAAAAAGAAGAATGCAAACGCGTTGGTAAAGCCATGCGCAACTTGTTGGAAAAAAATATTTGCCCGCGTGATATTATGACAGCAAAAGCGTTTGAAAATGCAATGACGCTTGTAACCATTCTCGGCGGTTCCACAAATGCCGTAATGCACTTAATTGCGATGGCAAAATCGGTAGGTGTAAAATTGACCATTGATGATTTTCAACGCATCAGCGACAAAACACCTTTCTTAGCCGACTTAAAACCGTCCGGAAAATATGTTATGGAAGATTTGTGGCGCGTCGGCGGTATTCCGGCAATTATGAAAATGCTTTTAAAACACGGCATGATTCACGGCGAGTGTATGACTGTAACCGGAAAAACAATTGCAGAAAATTATAAAAATGCACCGGATTTACCGGACGGACAAACAGTCATCAGACCTTTTGACAATCCGATAAAAGCGCAAGGGCATATTCAAATCTTGTACGGGAACTTAGCAACGGAAGGTTGTGTGGCTAAAATTACAGGTAAAGAAGGTTTAGTTTTTACAGGGGTCGCAAGAGTTTTCGATTCTGAAAAAGCCGCAAATGCTGCTATTAGTGACGGAAAAATTTTACCCGGCGATGTGGTAGTGATAAGATATGTGGGTCCGCGTGGCGGTCCCGGTATGCCCGAAATGTTGAAACCAACTTCTGCCATCATGGGTGCCGGACTTGGTACGAGTGTTGCACTTATTACAGACGGCAGATTCTCCGGCGGAACGCACGGTTTTGTTGTCGGACATATCACGCCGGAAGCACAGAGCGGTAAAGGTATTGCACTCGTTCAAGAGGAAGATATTATCACGATTGATGCCGAAAAAAATAGAATTGATATTATCAACATTACTGACGGAGAATTAGCAAAACGCGCCGCCGCATGGAAACCGCGTCCGATAAAAGAAACTAACGGTATTTTATTGAAATACGCACGCACTGTTTCCACCGCAAGTGAAGGCTGTGTGACGGATGAATTTTAATTTAGCTGTCAGCTGTCAGCTGTCAGCTATCAGCTGCCTGGAAATAATTTTAAAAATAATTTTAAAAAGAAGCTGAAAGCCGATTGCTGAAGGCTGATAGCTATCAAAGTTATGATAAAACCGAATGCCTATCATACAGAAAAATCGAGTGTGGTTGCACCCGAAAAGAAAAAAGAAACCGTGACCGTTTCCGGTGCAGAAGCAATATGCATGTGTCTATTAGCCGAAAACGTGGATACGATTTTTGGTTATCCCGGCGGAGCTATCATGCCGTTTTATGACGCATTGTATCATTACACGGATCGCATCCGGCATATTTTGCCACGCCACGAACAAGGCGGAATCCATGCTGCTGAAGGTTATTCACGCGTCACACGCAAAATCGGTGTGGCGATTGCTACTTCCGGTCCGGGTGCTACTAATTTAATAACGGGTTTAGGAGATGCACTTTTAGATTCTACGCCGTTGGTTTGTATTACCGGACAAGTGCGTGCGAATTTATTAGGTACTGATGCGTTTCAAGAAACCGATATTGTCGGGTGTACTTTTCCGGTAACGAAATGGTCATATCAAATCACCGATCCGCGCGATATTCCGGAAGTATTTGCAAAAGCGTTTTATATTGCTAATACCGGTCGTCCGGGTCCGGTGTTGATAGATATTACGCGCAACGCACAAGTTGAAAAATTCGAATTCAGTTATGCATCAAAACCATATATTCGTTCATATCATCCGGTGCCGAAATTAAAACACGAGGCTGTTGTTGCGGCGGCAAAACTCATCAATGAAGCAAAAAAACCGTATATTCTTGCCGGTCACGGTATTCAAATTGCCGGAGCGCAAGATATTTTCAGAACTTTTGTAGAAAAAACGGATATTCCGGTCGGACATACTTTGCACGGTCTCGGTAATCTACCGGCTGGACACAAACTCAACGCCGGTATGTTGGGTATGCACGGTAATTACGGTGCGAATGTAAAAAACAACGAGTGCGATGTTTTAATCGCTATCGGCTTGCGTTTCGATGATCGCGTTACCGGAGATTTGTCCCGATTTGCATCGCAAGCACAAATTATTCATATAGAAATTGATCAAGCAGAAATCAATAAAAATAAAAAAGCCAATGTAGCTATTCATGCAGATGCAAAAACTGCGTTGGAAGCCTTATTGCCATTGGTGAAAAAACGTTCGCACAAAGAATGGATTCAAGGATTTAAAGATTGTGATAAAATTGAGTACGAAAAAGTCATCAAACGCGATTTAAATATAGAACAAGCCGAAACGTTGCGCATGGGTCAAGTGGTGCGCGAAGTATCGAATCAAACGAAAGGTGAAGCATTGGTTGTCGCCGATGTCGGTCAACATCAAATGGCGACGGCGCGTTATTATCAGTTCAAACACATTAATCAATGGATAAATTCCGGCGGTGCGGGAACGATGGGTTTTGCTTTGCCCGCTGCTTTCGGTGCACAATTGGCTTTTCCGGACCAAGTCTGTGTAGCTTTTATCGGTGACGGTGGTTTCCAAATGACTTTGCAAGAGCTAGGAATGTTCACGCAATATGAAGTTAACGCAAAAATTATAATTCTCGATAACGAATTTTTGGGTATGGTGCGTCAATGGCAACAATTGTTTTTTGAAAATAGATATTCATCAGTCGCTTTGAAAAATCCAAATTTTGTAAAAATCGCCGAAGGTTTCGGTATGACAGGAAAAAAAATTACTAAAACATCTGAATTAAAAAGTGCGGTCGCAGAAATGTTGGCATATCCGGGACCGTTTTTATTGCACGCAATGGTTGGTAGAGAAGACAATGTTTATCCGATGGTGCCCGCAGGTGCTTCGGTATCTGATATAGTTTTAGAATAAAAATCGTTATCGATTATTGGTTATTCGTTATCAGTTTTTAAAATATGGTAACGGATAACCGATAACGAATAACCGATAACCGATAACAAAAAAAATGATCAACCAATATACACTTTCCGTTTTCACAGAAAATCGTGCAGGCGTAATGATGCGCGTCGTGATGGTTTTTACGCGCAGGCATATCAATATCGAGTCATTGACCACTTCTCAATCGTCAATGGATGGCATTTTTCGTTTCACGATTGTCGTGAATACAACAGAAGACATCGTGAAAAAATTGGTGCAACAATTAGATAAGCAAATTGAAGTGATAAAATCTTTTTATTACGAAGATGATGACATCATCAATCAAGAGTTAGCTTTATATAAAGTGCCGATTGAAGCCTATCAAGAACCCGGTAAAATGATTAAGCTCCTCCGCAAACACAGTGCGCGTATTTTGACGGTTGAAAAAGAATTTATAGTAATAGAAAAAACCGGTTTGGAAGAAGAAACTGAAGCACTTTTAAATGATTTAAAACAATTCGGTATTTATGAATTTGTGCGCACCGGTCGTATTTCTATCGCTAAACCGATGGAACAATTAAATAATTTTTTAAAAGAAATGAAAATGAATTTGAGTAATTGACAAATGGACAACGAACAACAGACAACTGACATTAGCATAAAACAACCGCGTCAGCGGTTTCCTGTTTATAGAATGAATACATAAAAATTTTGCAACCGCGTCAGCGGTTTCCTGTTTATTCTTTACACTATCTTAAACGTCTCTTGGTTTTGCAAAGAAATAAGTTTTTCACAATAAATTTCTCTGAAATCAGTCTCACTGACCTTAAAAACAATTAAAAAAGGATTATCGTTGAAAGGAATATTTCTTTCACTGTCTTGTTTTTGTTGAATTGTTTTCCAATTATTGCACAGATAGTTCGTGATAGCATGCGTCGCTTTGTTTTTTATGCCGCAAATAAAATAACAATTCAGAATGGTATCATTCGGTAATTTAACCGACGTTTTCAGTAAAAAACCTACATCAAAATTATCATTACCTTCATAAAAATCTGACCAAGTATTTTGTTGCAAATTTTCATTAAAGTACTTAATGCGAAAGCGATAAGGTTTATCTCTACATTCAATCATGTTAATCGCCTGGTTTTCCAAAAACCAAAGAAAAAAATAATTAGAGAAAAGTCCGATGGAAAAAATGCAATTGATTTTATTCAAGTACAAATTCGTTTCATCGAAAACAAAGGCTTCATCTTTCAAGCGAATAATGTCTTGGTCATAAATACGTTTAGGCAAAATTTGATTGTAATCGTGAAATAAATTAATTAACTCAATCAAACATTCCGTGTCTTTCGGGTCTAACGTTTGCTCATCAAATCTCGGTCGCTCTGCACCACCTTTTGCTAAATGCGCTTCTTTTACCGGATCGAATATCGGCTGTATGACGACAATTCTTCCTTCCGTTTTAATGCCGAAAAAATTATGTAATGTTTGTGAGTAAGCTTTCAAATATTCTTGCGGATTAGTGTAACCCAAAAAATTTGTAAAAAAACTAAAATAATCTTCTTGAAAATTTACGGAATCTTTTGTTTGAACTTCGTTCTTTTTACGCCACAAATACATATTGTTAAAAGTGGAAGAAAAAGATAAGGATGTTGACTCTTCCAATATCATTTGGAAATAAGTTGTCTTTGTTTTCGGTTCTTCTAATTTCCAAATTGAGGTATCGGTATCTCTGTAAATCATACCGCGTTTTATAAACGCATCTTGTAGTTTTGATTTTACTTCAAAATATAATTTTTCACACAAGGCTTTATTGATATTCATAAATAATTTTTTTGCGTTTCAATTCATTCCAAGTCATTCCAATGCGTTCCGAAATAATTCCGATATGTATGAACTATTTTTACAAAAGTAAAATAAATTAAATTTAATCGCTCGGGTTTAAGCAATTAATTTTGTTTATTAAAAAAATTTATTTCTTTTAAGACATTTTATGGATCGGCTGAATTTAAAGAAATTAAGTCGAGATTTGATTTTATACAGTTTATTTGGTTGAGTTGGGATTATTTGTTTTAAGTTTTTTTTAATCTTAAAGCAAGTAATCCCACTTTTTAAACAGAATTTTCTGAATGTTTGCATACAGATTTTTTATTTCCGAAGTTACTAAAATGTACTATGTATCTTTCCTCAGACGGGAACAATTTCAGTATTTTCAAATCGCTTGAACGACCTTCAAGCGATTTTTTTTTACTTTTTCTATCCTTAAGTTTTTTTTAACAATCCTTCAATAAACTTTTTTGCTTTTTGTATATAAAAGAAGTGTTAGTTAGTTGGTTGGTTAGTTCGTTAGTTAGCAAAACTAACTAACGA
>JAYTNA010000308.1:0-1319 GCA_043748865.1 Saprospiraceae bacterium | reverse complement strand
TTCAAATGTACAAAATAAACGCCCGCTCCTAAGAAAATTCTGCTCGGAATAATAATTTTTTCCGTGCCTTGCGCTATTTTGAAATGGGATAAAACCCTTCCGAAAGTATCGGAAATTTCTACTGTTGTTTTTTGATCCGAAATTTTATTTAAAACAATTATTACATCATCATTTGAATCCGACGGATTCGGAAAAATATTTCCCGAAGTTGATGAAAGATCTTTTACTGCGGTGACAGTTGAACGCCAACGACAAAAATCCAAAGTGTATAAATTGCCAATCACACCCACACCACCATTGTCTTCAGTTAAATAAAGTGTGCAGGTATCTTTGAACGCCACTGCTTCTCGATTGCCGAACGGCGATGTTACCGTTTTTTTCCAAGGCACCGTCCAAAATGCGCGTCCTTGAAAACCCTCCGCCAAAAACAATTGGCTGTGCGAAATTAAAATCACCTTCTTTTTATCGGCACTTATTGTCATACCTGTAATGCCTCCGTATTGTTTATCAATCGGATCTGTTACAACTTGTGCAACGAATTTTGCTTTGTAAGTACCCGGCGCATTCGGAATGCGATAAATGCGCGTGATACCCGGATAAGGTTTTGCGTGATAATCTTTTGTAGATAAAAAAATAGAATCGTCGAACACGAGCATAGATTCGCAATCATATAAATAATTGCTAAGAGCAGGCGGAAATTCGGTTTGATCTTCGTAACTGAAACGTATCGCTTGCGGATTGACGGTATCAGCGCGCAAGGCGCGAAAATTTAGAATTTTATAAATCACTAAATCTTGTCGAGCATTATTATTATTTCCGAAATCACCGACATATAAATTGCCTTTATCATCTCCTGAAATATCTTCCCAATCTATATTAGGTATACCTCTCACGTTGACGGTGCGTAAAAGTTTGCCGGTTGTATCCATTAAATATAAACTCGGCGGATTGCCGCTGTCGCCATGCGACCAAATACTATCGATTGCCGGCACATACAAGCCGGAACTTTCAAGCAATAAATCCGGCAGTTTACAAACCGTTCTGACTTCAACTTGTTGCGCGTAAAATTTTATTAAGAAGATTTGAAAAAACAGAACTGTACAGAAAATTTTTTTCATGGCAGCAGATAATTTACCGACAAAGATAGTTGAAGCCGAATGTCGGAAATGTTTCTAAATTATTAATTTTTCGGTTAAAAAAAATTGTAATTCCTAGGTTGTCATTCGATAGTTAAACAACCGCTTTAGATTCGAGCGTTAACTTATGAGTTTATAGCCGAGTTTTGGATGTTTGAAAAATGATTGAATTAGAGTTTTATT
>JAYTNA010000307.1:0-3011 GCA_043748865.1 Saprospiraceae bacterium | reverse complement strand
TGACTTACGATGCACTCGGCAGACAATACCAAAGTTTTTTACCTTTTGAAAGTTCGGCTTTGGGTTTTGAAGCCGGTTCAACGACGACAATGAATTTCGTGCAAACGGATTACGAACTTTCTCCACTCAGTCGTCCGATAAAACAAACGAATGTGGACGGTACAATCGTACTTTCCGCTTACGGTTCAAATACGGCTGCCGATAATGTATTTATGTTTTACTCAACCATAAACGATGCTACTTATATTTCTCACGGCGTTTATACCGTCGGTTCGTTGTACAAAACAACATTGACCAACGAAAACGGTAAACAAACCTGCGTATTTAAAGATAAACTTGGCAGAGTAGTATTGACGCGCAAATTTTTGGGAACGCAAAACATTGATACTTATAATGTTTACGACGATTACGGCTCACTCATCAGCGTATTTCCTCCGGGTTCTGTTGATGCAAACGGAAATGTCACTTATACTTTGGCGTTTCAATATAAATTTGATACGAAAAATCGTTTGATTTCCAAGAAAGTGCCGGGTGCCGATGCCGTTTATTTTTATTACGACGACCGCGATTTATTGACGCTCACGCAAGACGGTAATATGCGCACCGCTTCAAGTTCTAAATATTTGGCAACGGTTTACGATGATTACGGCAGAGCGATAAAAACCGGTTGGTTAACGACATCCGACCCGACAACAACGGCAGCAAATGCCGCGACAACTCCCGTAACTATTGCTGCATCCGATTTGCTGACGCAAACCAATTATTATCCGAACTCGTCGTGGGTACAAGACCAGGGCGCAAAAGTTTTAGCTCCCGCCGGCATAAATCCGGTGCGCAATATGGTTTGGTCGTACATCGAACGCCGACAAAGTTTAAACTACAAAGGCAATCCGGTTTGGCAAGGACGACAACACCTTTTGTGTCCGACAATGCGTTACGGCTATCAACAAGTCGGCGACGGACCGATTGACCCGAACAATGACAATATCGGTATTGATTGGAACGTTTCGACTTACAACGGCGCACAAAAACCGTATTATCTGAATCGCGTTTTGTATAGCAACAACGGACAGCAAAGTTTTACGATACAAAACGTATTTCATTACGATAATGCATTGCGTTCCGATTATATCAATTACGCCCGAAGTATCGGTAATACAAGTTGGCCCGCGACAAATGTTTTGTCGAACATGGTATATAATTTCAAAGACCAACTTGTTCAGAAAAATATCGGTAAATCGGACGGCTACACCGACAACAACAACAATTATTTGCAGGGCATTGATTACCTTTATAATGTACGCGGTTGGTTGACGAACATTAATTCGTTGAATGTGTATCAAGGCGGACAAGTTTTAAATCCGTTACCGACGAGCATCATGACGGGACCGAAAACGACAAGCGGTATGTTGGGTGCAACTGTTTTGCAAAATGCGCTTGTCGCCCGTAGAGACGCAAGCATTGCGTCTTTACAACCGCTACCGGCACCAGGGACGGTAACCAATAAAAATACCGATTTGTTTTACGAAGAACTGCGATATGCCGCACCTTACGTGCAAATGAATATATCCGGACAAAGTAACGGCAACATTTCCGCCGTCGCCTGGCAGGTACAGGGCAGAGAAATTCAGGCGTACGGTTATCAATACGATGATTTGGACAGATTAACGCAAGCCGATTATTACGACGTACACGATCCGGCAAATGCCGGAACTTGGGGAGCGATTTCCGGTTTCAGCAGCGACAATAAATTTCAGGAAAGACAAACTTACGATGTACGCGGCAATATATTGACCTTACAACGCAACGGTTTGGCGGGCGGTTCGATGACGACAAACGGACAAGCATCCGGCAGTTTCGGGCAAATTGACGCACTGACATATACTTACGACGCAAGCAATCCGAACAGAATTACGAGTATCACGGATGCTGCGCCTTATGCAGCCGTTGGATTCAAACAAAATTCAACCGGAACTGCTTATACTTATGATGCCAACGGTAATTTAATTTCTGACGCGAATAAAGGCATTACCAATATCACATACAATTACCTGAATTTGCCGATGGTGATAACTTTTACGGGTGGAAATTCTCTACTTTTCGTTTACGATGCAAGCGGTAATAAATTGATGAAAGCGAAAGGGTCAAATCCTTCCGGAAATTATCCAATTGTTAACGGCGAGCGTTATTATATAGGTGGTGCGGAATACTTAAATTCTGCGGGCGGGACAGTACCGCATCCGGAACTTGCATTGATTGATATGATTTCAAACGCCGAAGGTTTTACGAAACGTGAAAGGAGCGGTGCATACAGCGACAATTTTATTTTGCGTGACCATCTGGGCAATACCCGCGTTGTTTTTCAAGACATGGACGGCAACGGCATCGTAAATCCGGCGACGGAAATTGTGCAGGTGAATGCCTACTATCCTTTCGGTCTCAATCATGGCGCGAATGTAAACGGTGCGGGTGGTGCCTATAAATACCAATACAACGGCAAAGAATTTAATGATGATTTTGGTTTGAATTGGAACGACTTCGGTGCAAGGTTTTATGACCCGGCGATTGGGCGATTTTGGAAAATAGACCCACTTGCAAGTAAATTACCCTGTTGGTCACCCTACACTGCAATGGCTGATAATCCAATAATGTTTTTTGACCCTGATGGTAAGTTTCCATATCCTATACATATACGTTCATTTGCACCATGGAGTTCATTTGGTTTAGGATTTGGTGGGGACAGCAGAGGTTATTCAACAGGAGCCGGGAAAAGCTTCGAAGGAGGAACTGTTACTTCGCGTGTTCAACAAACATTTACCGTTGACCCTTCAAAAGGTACATATACAAATCTTAGAACGTGGAGCGACGAAAGCCACCATTCTTTGTTAGGAACTAAGACAGCAACTCCAACTGGTGAAATATCAAATTTTAAATCGTCAACTGATAAAAATGGTAACAGTACTGTGTCCTTTAATTCTACTTATGCAGGTGCTAACCCTTTAGTGCCACTT
>JAYTNA010000306.1:0-2590 GCA_043748865.1 Saprospiraceae bacterium | reverse complement strand
GGCAAGTACACGCCCAAGTGATTTATCAAGTTTAATTGTTTCTGTACCGAATGATTGCGCGTGAGTAATAACAATATCTCGCGCTTCTTTAAAACTAAGCATAAAAAATGAGTAAATGAAAAGGGTTTAAAATTATACTTTACTTTGAAGAAAAATAATTATTTCTGGATACCTAATAATAAAAAAAATATCATTCATCTTTCATCCTTCACGCTTTACCCGTTACCTTTGCGCCTCAAAATTAAAGATCAATTGCGAATTACGATTTTTTTTGGAATTTTATTGAAATAAAAAAGCGTGAAAAATCTAAAATCTAAAATCTAAAATCTAAAATCTAAAATCGGAAATGCACATTCATTTAATTGCTGTCGGTGGTGCTGTAATGCACAATCTAGCTTTGGCTTTGCATCTCAACGGCAATAAAGTAACAGGTTCAGACGATGAAATTTATAATCCGGCGCATGAACGATTGGCAAAGGTCGGTATATTGCCGGAAAAAATCGGATGGTTTCCGGAAAAAATTACGGCAAATTTAGATTGTATTATTCTCGGTATGCACGCCCGTGCCGACAATCCGGAATTACTGAAAGCACAAGCGTTAGGTTTGAAAATTTATTCTTTTCCGGAGTACATTTATGAACACAGCAAAAACAAAACCCGCGTTGTTATTGCCGGCAGTCACGGAAAAACCACGACGACTTCGATGATAATGCACGTTTTAAAAAACGTCGGCGTTGATTTCGATTATCTTGTGGGTGCGCAGTTAGAAGGTTTTGATAATATGGTGCGCCTTTCCGATGCACCGATAATTATTATTGAAGGCGACGAATATTTATCATCGCCAATTGATCGCGTGCCGAAAATTTGGCATTATCATCCGCACATCGCCGTTATTACCGGCATTGCTTGGGATCATGCGAACGTTTTTACGACTTTTAAAAGTTATGTCAATGCTTTTTCCGAATTTATAAAAACCATAAAACCGACCGGCAAATTGTTTTATGCAGAAAACGACAAAGAACTGTCGGACATTGCCAAACAATCTAAGTGTTATCAAAAATCTTACGCGCCGTTTAAAAATGTTTTGAAAGACGAAGTGAACTATATTTATGTCACACCCACCATTTTAGCACAGGTTTCGGTTTTCGGCAGACATAATTTAGCGAATATGAAAGCGGCTTGGTTGGTTTGCAAATAATTAAAAATCAGCGCACACGATTTTTTTTATAAGAGTATCGGTTCGTTTAAAGGTGCGTCAAAACGTTTGCAAACGCTGCACGAAACTAAAAACAATATTGCATTCCTTGATTTCGCACACGCACCGTCTAAAGTTCGGGCAACGGTGGATGCCGTAAAAAACCGGTATCCGAGCAGAAAATTAGTGGCGTGTTTGGAGCTACACACCTTCAGCAGTTTGAATAAAGAATTTTTGCCGCAATATAAAAACACTTTATCGGAGGCAGATATTGCCGTCGTTTTTTTCAACGAACACACACTCGAAATGAAAAAAATGCCGCCTCTTAATGCCGATGAAATGAAATCATTTTTTGGTTTAAAGAACCTACTCGTTTTCACAAACAAAACAGATTTAGATCTGTTCTTAAAACAATTAGATTTTACCGACACCAATTTGCTACTGATGACTTCCGGCAATTTTATGGGGTTGGATTTAAAGTCGGTTAGTCAGTTGGTCGGTTAGTCGGTTAGTCATTCAGTCAGTTAGTCATTCAGTCAGTTAGTTGGTATTTAGTAGGATTTTATTTTTACTACCCGCTCATTAACCATTAACAACTAACAATTAATAATTAAAAAAAATGCCTTTAATAGAAAAAAGTACTTACGATGGTCCGCCGTTGTACCAAAGAATGAGCAAACATCTGCAAACAATTATTCCGAGTTTTCGCGTTGTTAAAGATGTTGCGTATCAACGCGAGCGTATCAATACCAACGACGGCGACTTTATTGACGTTGACGGCATTGATACGGGTTCCAATAAATTAGTCGTCATTACTCATGGATTTGAAGGCAGTTCGCACAAACAATACGCGCTCGGCACAGCAAAAATTTTCAGCGAATCCGGTTGGGATGTTGCTGCTTGGAATTGCCGCTCGTGTAGCGGTGAAATGAATCGTTTATTTAAAATGTACGATCATGGTAATGTGGATGACATTTCTACTGTCGTCAATCATTTTACACAAAAAAAGAATTACGAGAGCATCGTTTTAGTCGGTTACAGTATGGGCGGTAATATTTGTCTGAAATATGGTGCTATGAATGCGCACGAAAAAGTAAAAAAAATTATCGCTTTTTCTACACCTTTAGATATGAAAGAGTCTTTGGTAGCCTTGACAAAACCTTCTGCTTTTGTTTATCGCCGTTATTTTTTATCGAATTTAGCAGAAAAAGTTTTAGCCAAAACACAAATGTTTCCGGACAAATTGTCTGCAAGAGACTTTGATAATAAAGGTTGGATAGATAAATGCGCGGTATTTTTTTGTAAAATAAACGGTTATCCGACAATGGAAGAATTTTACAGACATGCCTCGCCGAATAATTTTTTAGATAAAATAAAAATTCCGACGCTCATCGT
>JAYTNA010000305.1:0-5439 GCA_043748865.1 Saprospiraceae bacterium | reverse complement strand
TTCAAATTATTCACCGAATCAATAGAAATATCGCGATAAGGTAATTTGGTGATGAACGCAATAATTGTATCGTTCAAAGCAAAAATATCTCCGTCCGTTTTTACAATTGCCGTGATTTTGTAGGTGCCAAAACTTGAAAAATCGCCGGTGTTTTTGAAAGTATAACTGAGAACGGAATCTTTATTAATAGTTGGAGCGGAAATAGTATCTGTATTAAAATTGCCGTCGTTGATATTGTATTTTAAGATAAAATTACTCGCCGGTTTAAAGCCGACATTTTTAACGGCAATTTTTACTTTTTCTTGATTACCTAAAGTGGGCGCGCTTACCGGAGAAATAATTGAATTGATCGCAACATCAAAAGAATCTCTGCTAAAATTCATCTCAACCACGCGCGTTCCCCAACCGCTTGTTTTTCTATATTGTCCGGTGAGCCAAAAACTTCTGTCGTCGCGTGTATCCGGCGTAATATTGAAATAATCACCCCACCGATTGATGGTCGGATAACTGCCGCCTTTTGCAATTTCTTTTTCATCAAATGTCATTAAACCCAATGGATCGCCGTTGCGTCGTCCGGTAACGCGCAATGACGGAGAAACTTGCGGGCCCATAACTGTATATCCCATCGCAATATCACCTAAACCATTCATCGCAATACTCGCCATGAAACGGTTGTTGTTGTCCGGAAAAGAAAAAGTACCTTGCTGATAAATTGACCAATCATGCGCAGGTGTTTTGCGCAATTCGTACCAACGAATGGCAGCGTGATTTGTATTGTCTACATCAACAACGTGGTTTAAAACCATGGTTTCGTGGTCACCGAAATTTCTGTAGGCAATCCGATACATCAATGCATCTTGCAATACATCTAATTTAGTGCCATTAGCCATCGTTAAACATTGTCCGAAACTCGTACACAAAGTTGATTTGAACGGCGATGTGAGTAAACTTTCCTGCTGACTTATTTTAGAATTTTTAGCATTCGCCCAATCAATCGTTGCTGCCCAAACTTCTAATTTATCTTGTCCGCCAAGCCACGAATCATCATACATTCTCAAAATATACATCGGACTGTTTGGCGGCGGCGGTGTTGTGCCGTCTAAATCTGCCGGTGTTGCGACTTGCCAAAAACTATTGCCGGCAAATTTGGGAATGGTGAGGCGTTGAATGCGTACATTATCAACGCCGTTTATTAAATCCGATTTATTTAAAAAATAAGTCGGAATACCTCTGCCGGTCTCATTAGTACACAAATAAATTGCATCGTTCCAAACGCCGAATTTCGGATAGTCCGGCAAACCGGGCGTGACAAATTCATAAGCCGTCCACCCGCCCAACGGATTATCGGTTTGAGAAACGGCGACGTAAAAAGAATTGAAAGTAATTTCACTGATGAACCAACGCTTCGATAAAGGGTCAAATAAAACAATCGGGTCGCCGACAGGACTACCGTTCAAATTGAACCAAAATTGTTGCGTTGTGACGGCACCTAAGATGACATTGCCTTTTTTATCATAAACCGTGAGCAGCGATTTCACACCGTTACTCATACTCACATAATATTGATCGTTCACATCGCCGGCAGGATCGGGCGGATTTACGCCGGATTGCGTACTGTTAACTGCTTCGGTGTTCACCAAAATTTTAATTGTATCTTTCGCATCGCGCAAAAGTTGTTGCGCCCGTTGTTTTTGATAAAGTGCGTCGAAATTTTTAGGTAGCGCAGTATTTTTAAATTTTTCAGGAATAAGTGTGAGGTTTTTAAAATTTTCAATTTCCGCAACGCCTTCCGGTGTATAAATACTGTCAGCTGTCGGCATTTTTTTATAAATATCAGCCAACGAGGCAATCGAACCAATTTTTATGGCAATCGTTTCTGAAATGGAGTCGTTTGTTTGAGCGAAAGAGAAATGAAAAGCTATAAGTAGTGTAAAAAGGAGTAGCGCGTTTTTTTTCAATTTGTAATGATTAGTTTGTGTGTATCGTAATTAAATTGCTTTTTCGACTGCTTTAAGAATTGTTTTTTTAACTTTCTCCCAAGTATTTTTTTTATCTAATAGGTCAATCTCTCCATCTATATCGGCATCTTCAAACCAAGTTAAACTCTTATAAACGTGAAAAAGCGTTGAGTGCTCATACATTTGGCTATACCAATTTATAATTTCGTTGAGTGAAAAATATTGCAAAAGAAAGTACAAATCATAAAAATCTTTTTTCTTACCACGTCCCATTATTGCATCTATTTTCATACAAGCTATGTCTTCAAGATGCGTTAACCTAATACCGTCAATTGTTTTGATATCATGTGCAAAAGGATAACGGAATCGTATGAAGTCAACTTTGATACCTTCAATTTCTATAATCAAAGTTTGCTTCTGAATATGCCGCACCATAGGATTATAATTCGCCTCAGTCAAATGTTGAAGTATTGCAGCCGCTTCAAAATCCGTAGAACTAAACATATCTAAGTCAACAGATTTTCGATGCCCGATTTGCAAAGACAAAGCCGTGCCACCCACTAAATTAAATTGATTGAGACTATCATCAGCCATCAAACGTTTTAATAATTCCAATGTGAGGGGTTCAACTGTTTTAATATGTAACATCTGAAATTATTGATAGGTTCATTGAAATAAGACGCACAAAAGGACAATGTCTGTTTATCTAAATATCTCATTTGCATACTTTCTTCCTTAATAATAGTCTTCCCGAAATGATTTTTAATTAAAAACCAATCCGGTAGTGTACCATGTGTTAATACCCTTTCAATAACAAATCTACGGTTTTTCTCAAAATCCAACTGCTTTTTGTCTATATCCCAAAACAAAGACGCGCTGAAATCTTCTATTTTTAATTCTTTTTTCATTATGATTTTATGTTTGTTTCGCATTTCTTAAAGTTTAGCAACTGCTTGTTCGATTCTTTTTTTTACTTTATTCCAAGTTACTTTTTTATTCACCACTTCCGGCAGTGATTGCGGTTCAGCATCTTCGAACCATGTCAGACTCTTGATAACATGAAAAATAGTTGAATGTTGATACATCTTATCGTACAAAGTAAGCAATTCTTCTAAACTATATTTTTCTAAAAGAAAATAAAGGTCGTAAAAATCTTTTTTGCTACCACGTCCTGTTATTGCATCAATTTTCATTGGCGCAATGTCTTCGATAGCTGCCAAACGAATACCGGCTATAGTTTTTATAGGATAGTTAAAAGTATATTTGAAACGTATAAAATCTACTTTTATCTCGTTTATATCACTGATAAGCGCACCTTTTGTTTTTACTTTTTCAACAACGCTGTAATCTTTTTTCAAAATATCTAAAAGCGAATCCGTGTCTATTGCGGATGTTGCAAATAAATCAAGGTCAATTGATTTACGATGACCTAATTATAACGCTAAAGAAGTGCCACCCACTAAAACAAATTGCTCTAAATAGGTTTTTGACACCAAAGATTTTAATAGTCCCAATGTGAAGGGTTCGACTGTTGCCAAATGTAACATTTCATTTCTGTTATTGGTATATGAAAATAAATACAACTAAATTTGAGTGTTTTTTTATCCATATAGCGTAAATTTTTTACTATTTCTGCCATACGGTTATGTCCATAAAAAGCATGTGCTGTTTTAAAATCTTCCCATGTACCCCTATTTAGTGCTTTCTCTACAACATGGGCAGCATTTTTCTCAAAATCCAATTGCGTTTTGTCTGTATCCCAAAACAATGACGGGCTGAAATCTTCTATTTTTAATTCTTTTTTCATTGTGCTTTTATATTTATTTATTTTACGTTCCAAACACAAAGCTACATCATTCAATTTATTTTTCAATGTAAATCCAAAATATTGCCCATGTTGTAACACGTGCGACAGCGCGGTTCATAAACATTTTTTTCGCCGAGTAAAATGTGTTCGTCGTTTAAAATTTTTCTGTAACTGTGTGTGGCGAGATTGCCGCAATGTACACAAATCGCATGAACTTTTGTGATGTACTCTGCTACAGCTAATAAATCCGGCACAGGACCAAAGGGCATACCTTTATAGTCCATATCTAAACCCGCAACGATAATGCGTACGCCATTTAATGCCAAAGTTTGACACACTTGCGGGAGTTCGGCATCAAAAAATTGAGCTTCGTCAATACCGATAACATCAAACTGTTCCGTAAGTCCAAGTAGTTCTGATGAATATTTAATCGGCAGTGCGTCAATAGTTGAAGCATCGTGCGACACTACTTTTTCTTTATCGTAACGCACATCAACATCCGGTTTTACAACAAGCACGCGCTGATTAGCAATTTTTGCACGTTTCAATCGGCGAATAAGTTCTTCAGTTTTTCCTGAAAACATAGAGCCGCATACGACTTCAATCCATCCGCTGCGTTGCCCTTTAAAATGCGGTTCTAAAAACATAAATAAATAATGGTTAATGGTTAATAGTTAATGGTTAATTTTTAAATCATTAACCGTTAACTATTATTCCGTTTCGCGCTTTAACTTTGTGCCGTTTAAATTCATCATTTATCGTTCATCATTTTTTTATGGCAGATACACGCGCAATATTAATGCTCGAAGACGGCACCGTTTGGCACGGTCATGCAGCCGGAAAAATCGGTACTACTACCGGCGAAATTTGTTTTAATACCGGCATGACAGGTTATCAAGAAATTTTTACAGACCCGTCGTACTTCGGACAAATTTTACTTGCCACAAATGTACACATCGGTAACTATGGCACCAAGAGTTCGGAAATAGAATCCGAAAAAATGAAAATTGCCGGGCTTATTTGTAAAACTTTCAATATCGAATATTCACGCGCACAAGGGGATAATGATATTCAATCTTATTTCGAAAAAGAAGGCATGGTTGGTATTTGCGACGTGGATACGCGCGAAATTGTGCGACATATTCGGAGCAAAGGAGCCATGAACGCGATTATTTCAAGCGAAATTTTGGATATTGATTTATTGGCATTCAAACTGAAATCGGTTCCGAGTATGAATGGTTTAGAACTTTCATCGTTTGTAACGACGCGCGAGGCGTATTTTGTCGGCAATGAAAATGCAAAAATTAAAATTGCTGCACTCGATTTTGGTATTAAACGCTCTATTCTGAAAAATTTTTCGGAGCGCGGGTGTTACGTAAAAGTTTTTCCGGCAAAAACATCTTTTGAAGAGATAGAAAAATTTAATCCCACCGGGTATTTTTTATCGAATGGTCCAGGCGATCCCTGTGCAATGGATTACGCAGTTACAACGGTAAAAAAAATATTGGCAACAGAAAAACCTTTATTCGGTATTTGTCTCGGCCATCAATTATTGGCATTAGCACTTGATATTCCGACCTATAAAATGCACAACGGACATCGCGGTATCAATCATCCGATACTTAATATTGTTACCGGGAAATGTGAAGTCACAAGTCAAAATCACGGTTTCGG
>JAYTNA010000304.1:0-12981 GCA_043748865.1 Saprospiraceae bacterium | reverse complement strand
TCACTCGTCCAAACTGTTGCATTTTTAATAACAAGACGGGACGCTTTCGGCGATTCCGTTTTGCCATAAGCATTAAAAGGATAAACCACCTCTCCGATATCTTTTCGGGGCAATGCCGGCGGTGTTTTCGAGTTTTCTTTCGCTTTCGGTAATGATTCAGATGTTGGAGCCGCCGACCAATTTACCCAATCACCGTTAGCGAGTTGTCCGCGACCTTTAAACGCACCGCCTTCATATACGCCGAATAACCGCACCAAATTATTGCGTTGCGACATACTATCACCGGGCGGCAGGAAAGTAATCGTAATATTATTTTTCGCTTGAATGACATCCGCTTTTGATTTCGTTGTATCGTTTTTATAAACTAAAACAGAGAGGTCACGACCCGTCTCTACAATTGTCATGCCTTTATAATTAACATCACCAACCATTAGATTATAATTCCCCTGCAAACTCGGAATATCCAAATCATTGACGACATAACCTTTACCTTTTATCCAATTGTGATAAAATTTCGTGTCTTTCGAAAATATTTTTCCGTTGGTGATGACGAAATTTGCCCATTTGCCGCGTTCCAAACTTCCGAGTTCGGAATCAACGCCGAGTAATTTTGCCGGCGTTGTGGTGAGTGCCGCTAATGCATTTTCTTCTGAAAGTCCGGCATCAATTGCTTTTTGAATTTGTTTGAAGAAATCTTTTTTATCTTTTAAACCGGTGGAAGTGAATGCAAACGGAATAGAACTTGTCGCTAATCGCGCCGGATTTGACGGTGCAAGTTCCCAGTGTTTCAATTCGGCGAGAGAAATTTGTTGCGCATCAATCGGGTCTTCCACATCGTAAGGTTCCGGAAAATTGATGGGCAAAATAAATGCGGTGTTCATCTTTTTCATATCATCGAGGCGTTGATATTCATCGCCGCGCCCTTTGATAATAAAAGATTTGCCAAACTCTGACGCAATTTTTTCCGCACGCAGGGCTTCTAATTTATCGCTTACTTCAAAAATTTGCGGTAATGCTTGCACATTATTCCAAGTTTCGAGTGTCAAGTTTTTTTCTTCCGATGATTTAGTTGTCGCGTACCATTGTGCATCTAAATAAGTTTGACGCAACAAAGCAATCGAACCCATAAGTGACGACGGATAATCTTGCGTAGAGCTGCCTTTTGAAAACGACAAAATATTTGCTGCCATCGGTTTCATAATTGCATCATTTTCGCGCTCGTCACCGAGTGAAACTAAAACACCGGCACCGCGAGAAATACCGTCGAGACGATGCGACATGACCGTTCCGAATCCGGCGTTTCTAAAAGTTTCAGCATCTTTTTCATTGACAGAAAAATTTTCGGCGGCTTTAAATTCCGTTTTTAAGGCTTCGTTCCAAGCAAACGCACCTTTTTTATTTGAAATAAATTGCGGTGCGCGTCTGCCACGTCCCGGACCGGTAATATTCGGCATTACTTCCGGCATACCGTACGATGAAAAAACATCAATGAAAGACGGATAAATAATTTTTCCGCGACAATTGATCGTAACAGCATCTTTTGGAGGAATCGCGGTTGCTCCTACTTCAATTATTTTTCCTTTTTGAATCACCAGCGTCGCATTTTCTAAAATTTGTGTGGGCGACACATAAATAGTGGCATTTGTGAAAGCATACGTACCTTCACGTTCATCGTAAATGCCGTTGTGCGGGAAAGTTTTTTGTGCATCTAATTTTATGAAAGAGATGATAAGGACAATAATTAGTATCGTCTTACGTGCTTGGAATTGTAATTGCATGAGTGGCAGTGTATCCGGGTAATAGTTAATCGGTTGATATTTGACAACTGGCAGTCAAAAAATATTTTTTAACTGCCAACTCTTACTTATCAACTCGTTTTGATGCAGCGAAGTTAAAAAATGTATCTATATTTTTGTAGGTTGATGAAAAATAATTGCGAATTTTAGCGAAAATTATTTGAACAGAAAGTTTTTTTGTATTTTGCGACGACAATCTCTATAATTATTAATAAATCCACGAATTAACGAATCAACTAATTAATATGAAAAGGCGCGATTCTCTCAAAGCTATTTTAATTTCTGCTGGTGTTGTTGCTGCACCGAGTGCGGGCAAAGCGGAAAATCTGGTTCTTGAAGCACCAATAAAAGATAAAGAAAAAGCAAAACCTGACTCATGGCGCACTGATCCGGAAAATGTTTATGAAAATCAACTGCAAAGTGAAACATTTTTTACCAAAGATGAAATGAAGACGATTGCCGTTTTGTGCGATATAATTGTACCGGCAGATGCGGTTTCAGGCAGTGCAACGCAAGCCGGCGTTCCGGCGTTCATAGAATTTACAGCAAAAGACCAACCGGATTATCAAGTTCCGTTGCGCGGTGGTTTGCGTTGGTTTGATATTCAATGTATGAAATTGTACGGCAATAAATTTTCGGATTGTACAACCGCACAACGCCTCGCTATGTGCGATGAAATTGCGTATCCGGATAAAGTCAAACCTGAATACCGTCAAGGTGTTGCATTTTTTAACAGAATGCGCAATTTAACAATGACCGGATTTTATACATCGCAACCGGGGATAAAAGATATTGGTTACATGGGTAACGTACCGAACAATTGGGAAGGAGTACCGGCGGATGAATTGCGGAAACATGACGTAAGTTATTAATTGAAAATTAAAAGTAGGTATTCTTCAGGATTGCTTAAATATTTATCACGCAAAGCTGCAAAGTAGCTAATATTTTGCGGCTTTACGACTTTGCGAGATATTTTTTCAAAAGGACAAAGTTGCGAAAAATTGAAATTTTTAAGAAGGAAGAATATAAGCGCATTTATCATGGAGCCATTTTTTTTCATAATCAGACAAATGGGGTGAAAGTTTATCATAAACACCCTTTTGATAATCATTCAACCATTCAATTTCATCATCTATCAGAAGATGGTGGTCAATCAAATTATCATCAAAAGGAAACAACGTTACTGTTTCAAAACATAAAAATTTTCCAAAATCGGAAACAGCTTTTTCTACACACAAAATTAAATTTTCAATTCTGATACCATATTGCCCTTCTAAGTAAAAACCCGGTTCATTCGACGTAAGCATGCCGACTTGATGCGGTGTTATACCTCTCGAATTTAACCCTGCGACAATACCTTGCGGCGGTTCATGCACATTCATAAAAAAACCGACGCCGTGACCGGTCCCGTGTCCGAAATTAAGTGCGTGTTGCCACAAAAACTGACGCGCTAAAATATCTAATTGCACACCTTTTGTATCTGTCGGAAAAATAACACGCGCCACTCCAATATGCCCTTTCAACACGAGTGTAAAATGTTTTTTTTGTTCAGCTGTCGGTTCACTTAGAGCAATTGTGCGCGTAATATCAGTTGTACCGTCGGCATATTGTCCGCCAGAATCAACGAGTAGAATACCTTCTTTTTTTATTTCTGCCGAATCTGTTGTGCTTGGTTTGTAGTGCATCATTGCGCCGTTACTTTTATAGCCGACTATTGCATCAAAACTTTCACCGAAATAATGCAGTTGATCGCTTCTGAATTGCGCCAACATGGAAGCAAATTCGTATTCTCTCACGGTGCGTGTATCAAGTGTGTGTTCCAACCACATAAACGCTTTCACGAGTGCTATGCCATCTTTCACCATCACATTGCGAATGTGTTCCATTTCTATCGGATTTTTCACGGCTTTCATCAGAATAGAAAAAGTTTCATGCTCAACTATTTTTGCTTTTTTAATATCGTTGACGAGTGCATAATTCGCATTGCCTGCATCCACGATAATTGTATCGGTGCGTTTTAGTTTTTGTAAAAAAACATGAATATCTTCATAAGGACGGTTTTCGATTTTTGATTTTTGATTTTCGATTTTCGCCAGATTGTTAGTCTTTTTATGTTGCAGTGTTATATGTCCATTCTCCATCGTCCATTGTCTATTGTCCAACTTACTTTCATCTATAAAAAGCCAAGTTTTTTCTAAACCTATCACCATATACGCATAAAAAACCGGATTACATTCCACATCAGAGCCGCGCAGATTGAGCGTCCATGCAATATCGTCGAGTGTAGTTACTAAATGATAATTTGCATTTTCGGTTTGCATTTTAGTGCGAATATCGGCAAGTTTTTCATCGCGCGATTTACCGGAAAATTCAACCGGATGTTCAAAAATTTTTGCGTCCGGCATCGGCGGACGATTTTCCCACACGCGATTTGCCATATCAACATGCGTCACTAATTCGATGCCGTTTTTTTCAAAAGCGCGTGTCATACTGCGAATTTGCGCCGGCGAAAATAATTTACCGTCACAACCCACCATATCGTCGGATTTTAAATTTTTAGACAACCACTCTATGTGTTCCGGTGCGCCTTGTTGCAATTGTTTATGCATTTGAAATTCCGAACCCGCAATTTCTTTTTCGCATTGCAAAAAATAACGGCTGTCCGTCCAAACACCCGCGTGATTGTGGGTGATGACGACATAACCCATCGAACCTTTAAATCCGGAAATCCAAGTTCTGAATTTCCAAAAATCAGCAACATATTCCGATTGATGCGGGTCGCTTGTAGGAATGATAAATGCCACGATATTTTCAGTTGCCATACACGCACGTACAAGTGCAATTTTTTCGTTGGTTGTCATTTTTATTCGTTTTTAAATTACTTTCAGTTTATTTTACAAAATTACAAAAAATTCGATACCGGTGCGATTTCTCAAAAAATATAAAATAATTAATTGCAGGCGTACACTTTTTTAATTTGCTAAAAATAAGTATCAAGACCTGTAAATATTAAAACAGCGGCATCCGATATAATTCATATCAGATGCCGCCGGTAAATTTTACTGTCACAAGAATTAAAATGCCAAATTCACACCCAATCTGCCGCTCGCACTTTTTGCATCATATGGAGTGAAAAAAGCCAAAACATTATCAGTCAAGCCGTAAAATTGAACCGGTCCTAAATTTAAAGTTAGGTGCGTACCCAAATTGTTGAATGAACCGTAACGCGAACCGTAACTCAATCCGAAATTGATAATTTTACCGATGTGCGTGGAAGCATCGAATACAATACCGGATTGAGAATTATTTCCCCCTTCATTATAAAACAAGGCACTGAGACGCAAATAATTGCTCACTTCATAACTACCGCTCAAATAAATGCGCAGCGGCAAATTTTGCGTATAAGTCGCCGAAGGTGTTTCCGTGTAACCTATATATTTTTTCAGTGAGTCTAAATAACCTGTTTTCGCCGGATTAAATAAATCAGCGGCGTTATTGCCGTTGTATGTGAAATTACCTTTTGTACTATAAGTTTTGCCTCCATTTTTCCAATTGATACTGCCGCCAATATTTAAAAGACTTGCAGAAAAATTGAGTTTACCCAGTTTAAACGTGCCGCCTAAATCAAAAGAAAACCCGCTGTTAGATGAAAATGGGCTGATCAAATTGCCGGTAATATTTTTTATTCTATTTTCAGAAAACGTCAATATACTGAAATCATTATTGAAATTTATTTGTTTGGCTGCGGCGTCGAAAGTGGCATCTACTTTTGTAGTAGGTGTAAAAACGCCGGCAACACCTGAAAGTAATTTTACGCGCACCCCCAAATTAATATTACCGTTGAGCGCGTAAGCTATACCGATACCTAATTCGTTGCGCAAATTACCGTTTTCTGCGGAGCCAAGCGCAACAGTTCTGCCGGCAAATTGTGAAATACCGCGCACAACACCACGCGCCAAATCACCCGAAATATCAAATTTACTATCGCCAATAATAGCATGATTTAGACTGACGCGAATTTTACTATTTATCGGAAAAGACGCGCCGATTGTTTGAATATTTGTAGTTGCTGCTAATTTATTACTGTTGGTCAATTTTGCTAAAATAACAGTATCAATAAGTTGACGGCGACCGGATTCGGGATCTACATGAATAAAATCATTGAGTGAGTAATCGCTGTTTCCGGTAATAAAGACACTCGGCAACATGATATGAATTTTTTTTTCGGGCAGCATTGCCGGATTGGTTAAATTGGATTGCCAAAGTTCTTGCGTAAAGCCAAGCACTTGCTCCTGTTGTGCTATTGCGGAAAAAATAGAAGCGCAAACGACGAGGTATAACGTCGAAAAAAGTTTAATAGATGGTGTCATTGAGATTTTAGATTTAGGATTTTATTATTACAAATTAATTCAATTACGAATTACAAATTACGAATTACGAATAATTGTGAATAAAATTAAAACGTATTGAAAGCATTACGGCAGCAGAATAGGGCAACGTTCAATTAAACTATTAATTCGTAATTCGTAATTGATTTTATTTAATTTCCACACTACCACCCAAAGCAGCTTTTACAGTTACCGGAGTTAGCACCGGTGCAGTTGTTGTCACGGTAAGTTCATAAGAAACTTTAGCAATGGTAGGATCGCCTGCGGCTTGAAGCGTTGTGATTCTATCAGTAATGGCACCGGCAGGTATCGGAATACTGATAGTTTTAACTTTACCATACTTGGCTCCGATATTGTCGTTGAGCAACGTAATATCTTTTCCGCCGGTGATATGCGCGATACAAGTCGCTTGACCGATACTGCTGAAGTCCGCGTCTCCACCGGTAATCGTCAAATCCAATGTAGTCAAATTGCACGAAAGAATGTCGTTGAAAGAACGTTTCGTACCTGATTTAGTCGTTAGTGCTTGAATAGTACTGTCTATTTGAGCAACAGTATAACTGCCGGTGCGCGTTTGCGTACCCGGAACAGGTGCGTTGCCGAAAGTAAAAGACAGTGTCGGAAAGAGTACGTTGTTTTTATCGAAAGTAACAACAACACTATCCACTGCTTTATCGCAAAGACCGAATGAAAAAAGAAAAAAAGCCAAAGCTGTAATTGATAGAAAAGAAAATCGCATTTTCATTAAAATAGAATTAAATTGGTTGAAATATATATAACAATTATCAAGTACAAAATTATAGTTTTATTTTAATAATAAAAATAAATATTTGAAAAAAATAAAAAAATAACCTTACGCTGGTCATTTTCTTCTTGATTCAGGAGAAAAACATTTATAAAAGTATAAACGTTAAAATCCAATAAATCACATTCCCACTCGTCTATGAAGTGTGACAGGCTTTTTGTCAAATGCCTAAATGAGAAAAATAATACTTAGGAATGAGAAAGGAATAAGTTCCACCGTTATACTTATTCTTTTATGTTCATAATGACTATCTTTTGTGTTAAATATTACCTGATATTTGTATTAAAAGATAAAAATTCTGATCAAAAAATAATTAACCCTACCGGAAGAACTTATTTCTTTCTCATTCCTTAAATTTTTCCAATAATAATTATCCGACAGAGATTTCAGAGATTCATCTTTCATCATTCATCATTAGCAAATATATGTCTCAAGAAAAAAAAACGAGTTTTAAAGAGCAATTTGCAGCACTCGGGAATATACCGGCGTTATTTAAAATAATTTGGAAAACGCACAGTGGCTTGATGTTTATTGATATGTCATTAAGATTAATCCGTTCTGCCGTACCGGTGGCGATTTTATTTATCGGAAAAGAAATTATTGATGCCGTTATTCGCATCATTAATACACATCAAACACCGGAACAAACGCATTTATGGAAATTTGTGGCAATAGAATTGGGTTTAGTAATCGTATCGGACGTAATTAGTCGCGGTATTTCATTGGCTGAAAGTTTATTAGGCGATTTATTTTCTAATCAATCGAGTTTAGAAATTATTCGACACGCTGCTACTTTAGACTTATATCAGTTTGAAGACCCGAAATTTTACGATAAATTAGAACGCGCTCGCCGACAAACGAACGGCAGAACCGTTTTGATGTCACAAGTTTTTGATCAATTGCAAGATATAGTATCCATAATTTTTCTTGGTGCGGGTTTGCTGTTTTTTAATCCTTGGTTGATTCTCATTCTTTTTATTGCCGTACTACCCTCTTTGTTCGGTGAAATTTATTATAATCAGCGTGTTTATTCGCTCACACAAAGTTTTACGCCGGAACGGCGCGAATTAGATTATTTGCGTTACATCGGTGCAAGTGACGAAACGGCGAAAGAAATAAAAATTTTCGGTCTCGTTGATTTTCTCGCCGGCAGGTTTAAAAAAATTTCCGATAAATACTATAATGAAAACAGAAAAATAATTCTGCGGCGTGCATTAGTCGGAACGATATTGAGCGTTTCCGGAACTGCGGCGTATTATGGTGCCTACATTTTTATCATCGGACAAGCAATAACGAGTGTGATTACAATCGGCACGATGACATTTTTAGCCGGTTCTTTTTCGCGCATGAACAATATGTTGCAGGGTTTTATGTTGCGGTTTTCGCGGATTGCCGAATCGTCATTGTATTTGCAAGATTTTTTTGATTTTTTGTCATTGCAACCTTTATTGCCGAATTCCGGTAAACTAAGTATTCCGCAACCGATTAAAATCGGATTTGAGTTTGAAAACGTGAGTTTCAAATATCTTAATTCGGAAAATTATGCGGTACGGAATTTGAGTTTTCATGTTGCTGCCGGTGAAAAACTCGCGCTTGTCGGCGAAAACGGTGCGGGTAAAACAACCATCGTAAAATTATTATCGCGCCTTTACGATCCGTCGGAAGGACGCATTTTATTGGACGGCATTGATTTACGAGAATACGATCCGATAAAATTGCGCGAAACAATTGGCGTAATTTTTCAAGATTTCATTCGTTTTTCTTTAACAGCTTCCGATAATATTGCTATCGGAAAAATAACGGAAGCCGACAATACGGGACAAATTGAAGATGCCGCAGAAAAAAGTTTGGCAGACGATGTAATTAAAAACTTACCGGATAAATATCAACAGATGTTAGGTCGCCGATTTAATAAAGGTGTAGATTTATCGGGCGGTCAATGGCAAAAAATTGCTTTAGCACGCGCTTACATGCGTGATGCTCAATTACTTATTCTCGATGAACCGACAGCCGCTCTTGATGCGCGTGCAGAACACGAAGTCTTTGTGCGTTTTTCGGAATTGACAAAAGGTAAATCGGCAGTACTTATTTCTCATCGCTTTTCCACAGTGCGTATGGCAGATAAAATCCTTTTTCTCGAAAACGGACAACGCAAGGAGTACGGTACACACGAATCTCTCATGGAAAAAGGTGGGCTTTATGCAGAATTGTTTAACTTACAGGCGAAAGGATATAATTAATGGTTAGTTATTAGTTGTTACCGGTTAATTGTTAGTTGTTATTTTAAAAATCAAGAAATAATTATTGGATAATTAATTTCCGGCTTTAGTTTTAATCCAATAAAAATCTTTCAGAGTGCGATATTATCACGACTAACTATTAAAGCTAACAACCAACAATTAACCGGTAACAATTAACAATTAAATTTGTATTTTTGCGCCGACTGTTTTAGAACCAATTTTTATGGATTTTATAATCAAGCAAGAAGATAACTTCAAATATATTGAACGGGGTGATGCAAACAACAAAGAACCGCTCGTACTGCTGCACGGGTTGATGGGCGGATTAAGTAATTTCACGGACGTTATCGAACATTTTTCAAAATCTTATCGCGTTATTTTTCCGATGCTGCCCATTTATGACGCACCACTTTCCGAAACTTCTTTAGACGGTATGCTGAAATATTTGTCTGATTTCGTCGCTCATAAAAAATTAAATAAAATGCACCTGCTCGGAAATTCTTTGGGCGGACATATCGGTTTGATGTTTACATTAAAATATCAAGAAAAAATAAGTTCATTGACGCTCACCGGCAGTTCAGGTTTGTATGAAAATGCGATGGGAAATTCTTTCCCGAAACGCGGTGATATTTCTTTTATTCGGAATAAAGCATTGGAAACTTTTTACGATCCGGCAATGGTAACAACCGAATTAGTAGATGAATTATACGCCACTATAAACGATAGAAATAAAGCTTTGCACATCGTCATGATGTCGAAGTCGGCAGTGCGGAATAATTTGCGTGACGAATTGTATAAAATTTATGTACCGACGCTTTTAATTTGGGGAAAACAAGACCCGATAACACCGCCGTTTGTTGCCGAACAATTCAATCAACTTATTAAAAGTTCTAAATTAGTATGGATAGATAAATGCTGTCACGCACCGATGATGGAACACACACAAACTTTTAATTCTACATTAGAAGATTTTTTGAATGAAATAACGGCGACTTATTCATTTTCTACGCATGTTTGAATACACTCAAAAAAAATGCGCAAAGTTTAATTTTTACGCATTTTTTTATTCATCATTCATCATTCAATCGTCAGTCTTATTAATCAACATTCACGTGCAAAGCGTGAAAAAAACGATGAATAACGGGTGAAAAGAAAACGGCAATGCTCGTTAAAAAAATGACACCACTGTATATGGCGTAAAAGCCAGAAAATAATTTGCCGGTAGTCGTAATCGTGATGCTCGAATCTAAAACCGGACCCATGCCCGTTAAAATCATTGAAGCATTGTAAAAAGCATCATCCCAACCTTTTACGCCAACGATGTATTTGTAACCAACCATACCAAGCAGTAACGAAAAAGTAATCATACCCGCCGCAATAAAAAAATAAACCCAAAGTCTGTTATTATAGACTTCCGGTGCTGCTAAAGGTTCGCTTTTATGTTCAAACATAGGAAAAGCGCGGAGTAATCGAGTTGCACGCATAATTAAATGAAACGTAAAAAGTGACTTGAATTTTTAGAATTAAAGAATTACTCGAGTTATCATTTTGGTAATTCTTTAATTGTAAAAATCCGGGTCAAAAATGAAAAATGAAAATTTTTTACGAACTTTGTGATTTAATACCAAGTTTTGCGCAAAGTAAAGTGTTTTTTGTAAGTGTACCAATATAGTAGTACCGGATTTTTATTTTTACTTCTCGACTTGAAAATTTTAGCATTGTCAAGAAACATAATTTGAGTAATACTTTAATTCTAAAAATTCAAGATACTTTTCCTTTTTCGTTACTTATGAACCACTTAGCGCATATTTTTTTATCGGGGAAAGATAAAAATGTAATGGTGGGCAATTTAATTGCCGATTTTATTACCGGCAGAGAAACGCGCTTGTGTGCACCGAAATTTTTATCCGGTATTAAATTACATTATGCGATTGATGTTTACACAGACGCACACCCGATTGTAAAACTCAGTACGAAACATTTACACGCCTATCATCATAAATACGCGCCGGTTGTCGTAGATATTTTTTACGATTTTTTTCTCGCACGTCACTGGCATTTGTATGCCCCGCAAATGAATATTTCGACAGATATGCGTACTTTTATAAATAATACTTACAATGTTTTACAAACAAACCAATCCGATTTGCCGGAAAAATTATCAAAACCTTTGTCGAACATGATTAAAAATGATTGGTTGTTTGAAAGTACGCAACTTGAAGGGCAAAGAAAAGTTTTTTCGATGCTCAAAAAACGCGCAAATTTTGAAAATAATTTCACCGATGCCGTCAATCATCTTTTAGAATTTGAAACGGATTTGGAAAATGAATTCAATCTTTTTTTTCCGGATTTAATTTCCCATGTTCTTAAATTTTTAGAAAGCACTTCGTTCAACTCAAGAAATTTTTAAAAATTTTTTATTGGAATTAATTTTGCATAAATATTTAAATGCGTTTTGAAAATTATTTTTTGAAAAATTATTACAAAGAAAGTTCGTAATTCGTATTTGATTTCGTAATCGAATCAAACATCCTATGAGTCGTAAGAGTCGCGTTTTTTTTCCGAGTTTAAACGGTTTGCGTTTTTTTGCTGCATTTGTGGTGATTATTCACCATTTAGAGCAGATGAAATATTTATTTGGTTTACCGAATATATTTTTTCGTTGGCACTTTATCAAAATTGTCGGTGAATTAGGCGTGACACTTTTTTTTACTTTGAGCGGATTTCTTATCACTTATTTACTTCTCACCGAAAAAGAACGCTTCGGAACTGTTTTCGTAAAAGAATTTTATATTCGTCGCATTCTGCGTATCTGGCCACTTTATTATCTGATTATTATTCTCGGATTATTTGTATTGCCGCAACTACATTTTTTTGATATTCCGAAATTTACAGAACTTATAACGGCGCACTTCAAAACAAAAATCTTATTCTATTTTATTCTTTTCCCGAACGTCATCAATTGTTTGTATGCTTATATGCCGTATATCGCCCAAACATGGAGTATCGGCATCGAAGAACAATTTTATATTGTCTGGCCTTGGATAATGAAAAAAACGACAAGCTATTTCACAGTCATGCTCTTCATTATTTTCGGATTATTAATTGTGACGAGTACACTTTCACTCTTTGCCAATCATGCCGACGACATCAGTATGCTCGATAGTAAAACGAAATTAATAACTTTTGCGTGGAAGTTTATGGCAATGTTGCGCATGAGTTGTATGGCGATTGGTGCGTTAGGTGCGTTGCTGCTTTATAATTTAGATATGCGCGTGCTGCGCATTTTTTTCAAACCGGTGTCGCAAATTATTATTTACGCGACTGTTTTTTTGATGTTGATGTTTGGTGTAGAATTTCCATTTGCAAATCACGAAATTTATTCTGTATTCTTTATTTTAATTATTTTGAATTTAGCAGCTAATCCGGATACACTTTTCAGTCTCGAACACAAGTGGATGGATTATCTCGGCAAAATTTCTTACTCTCTTTATATGTGGCATTCAATTGCGCTTGTTGCAGGACTTCATGCCGCACGCTTTATCAATCCTAATTTAGATGATGTGCTATCTAATACCGTTTATTACGCCCTCACTTTTATCAGCTCGTTCCTGCTTTCTGCTTTGAGTTACGAATATTTTGAAACGCCATTCTTGAAATTTAAACATTTATTTGCAAAAGTTCAGAGTGGTAACTAACTTGTTGGCGGTGGGCTTACTGAATTTAAAATTTACTTTTAGAAAGTTAATCAT
>JAYTNA010000303.1:0-1399 GCA_043748865.1 Saprospiraceae bacterium | reverse complement strand
CAACGCAAGACCGAGCGGAATCGGATATTTTTTATTCCCGGTTAAATAAGTTTTCAATGTCAGTACATCTAAAATGGCATTGCGCGTTTCAGGTTCATCGAGTGCGTTTAAATTGTAAACCATTAGCATTCCTGCGTGAACCGGCGGTACGCCGGTTTTTTGAAAATATTTATACGGATACAAACGGATTGTCGCAGAGAGTTGAATGTTTTTATTTTCTGAAAGTTCGAAATGTTTTTTAATTTTTTCTAAAAATAAAAAATATTTTTGGCGCGTAGTTTCTGTCCAATCACAATCGAATTGAATTTCTTTAACGTAAGCAAATCCGGAATATGAAAAACATTTTTTCACAACTGCTTCTGCGAATGAATCAATTAAATTTTCGGAAATATCGATGAATGTTCGATTAGTAATAAAAATTACCGGCGTGATATTTATTTTTTGGTTACTCACCGGAAAAGTATCTATTGCACCTACCTGTATCGGAAATTTTTCGTCGTCACTCCAATCAATATCTAAAATTTTTACGTAGAGATGCGCGACTTTAAAATCTTCCAAAGTTTTTTTCTCACTCGCGTTAAGATTAAACCGCGTGCGCCAAAAATAAAATCCGGTATCAAGATTTTTTTTTTCAGAAAAAATGCAACTTGAAAAAAATAAAAAAATAAAAAAATAAAAAAAATAATTTTTCCGACAAAATTTTCTCATAAATTTAAAATCAAAAATTTAAAATCATTTAGCAAACTTATTAAAAATTTGAACAAGTTTTATCACTTTTGCAATTTAATAAAAAAACCCGCGCACATTTTACTGTGGCAAGCACCTATTCGTATTTAGTATTGTTCAACCAAGTAAACCGACGAAATTTTGACGCAGGCAATACCGTTCGTTACAATATTGTAAATTTATTTAATTTTTCATTATGAAAATTGCATTAATCGGTTATGGAAAAATGGGTAAAACTATTGAGCATCTGGCAATTACGAAAGGACATGAAATTGTTGCGCGTATTGATTTTAAAGATGAATTAACAAAAACGCTTTTACAAAAAGCTGATGTAGCAATAGAATTTACGCAACCCGAATCCGCAGTGGTAAATTTGCTCAAATGTTTTGATGCCGGTGTGCCGGTAGTTTGCGGTACAACAGGGTGGTTAAAAGAATTTGAAGCAGTTGTTTCAAAGTGTAAAGAACACGACGCGGCGTTTTTTTATGCTTCTAATTACAGTTTGGGCGTGAATATTTTTTTTGAAATCAATAAACGACTCGCCGGTATTATGCGTAATTATGCTCAATACGATGTGCGTATATCTGAAACGCACCACACGCAAAAATTAGATGCGCCGAGCGGTACGGCTATTTCTTTAGCCAATGATATTTTAAAAAATATAGAACGCAAA
>JAYTNA010000302.1:0-3318 GCA_043748865.1 Saprospiraceae bacterium | reverse complement strand
GGTGCAAAAGGTGCATCGGAAATTATTTTCAAAAAAGAAATTCAAGAAGCCGAAAATCCAGCCGAAAAACTTTTAGAAAAAGAACGGGAATACGCCGATAAATTTGCTAATCCGTATCGCGCCGCATCTCGCGGATTTATTGACGAAGTAATTGAACCGCATGAAACACGCCGTAAACTCATCAAAGCCTTTGCGATGTTGGAAAATAAAAAAATTGAAAGACCGAGGAGGAAACATGGTAATATACCGTTGTAATTATGGGCTATAATTTTAACCTCGTAGAGATTCCCTGTTTGTAGCTGAATAAAAAACGATTTTTGCAAAAATTTATAATTTATGTTCAATAAAGTTCTCATCACCGACGATGTTCACCCGACGCTCATCACCGGTTTAACGCACCTCGGTTACGATTGTGAATACAATCCGAAAATTGAAGATAAAGAGGTGCGACTGATTGTTCAAAATTATGTCGGACTCATCATCAATTCAAAAATTTTTGTCAATAAAGATATGATTGACCGTGCGCCAAATTTAAAATTTATAGGTCGTTTGGGCAGTGGTTTGGAAATTATTGATTTAGTGTATGCCGCCGAAAAAGGTTTAAAAATTATTAATTCGCCGGAAGGCAACAGAAATGCAGTGGCTGAACACGCGGTCGGAATGTTGTTAGCGATGGCAAATAATTTGGTGCGCGCTAACAACGAAGTTAAAAATTTTGATTGGCAACGCGAAAAAAATCGCGGATTTGAATTGCGGGAAAAAACAATCGGCATCGTCGGATTCGGACATACGGGTAGTTCGTTTGCCGCAAAACTGCTCGGACTCGGTATGCGCGTTTTGATTTACGATAAATATTTGCCGGAAGGTTACACCAAACATTTTATCCGGCGCGATTATCTCATCCGGCATCCGGCGAGTAAAAAATCGGATACATTTGAGGGGCAATCACTGGCTACTTTTAATTTTGAAATTTCGGAAATAGAAGAAACAGATTTAGAAACTTTGCAACGCGAAGCCGATATTATTAGTTTCCATTTGCCTTTAACTAATGAAACAAAACATCTCTGCAATGCCGAATTTATCGGCAAGTGCAAAAAAAATATTTATATCCTCAATACTTCTCGCGGTAATGTAGTGAACACTTACGACCTCATCACAGGTTTACAAACAAAAAAAGTGCACGGTGCGTGTCTCGATGTTTTTGAAAACGAAAAACCGAATACTTACTCTGAACAAGAAAAGGAAATGTATCGGCTTTTATTTTCGTTCGATAACGTCATCGTTTCACCGCACGTTGCGGGTTGGACACGCGAATCGAAAGAAAGATTATCGGCGGTTTTGTTGGAGAAGATCGGTAATTTCATTATTTAACCAACGTCACATCTCCGCTAAAAAAACTCATAATGCCGTTGCAATTTTCGATACTTAAAGTCCAAATATAAACATCCGCAGCAACCAGATCATTTTTGTAATTACCATCCCATTCTAAAACTGCATTATCAGCTAAAACATTTTTTGCGCTATGCATTAATGCACCCCAGCGTGTAAATACATTAAATTCCAAAACTCTGATATTATTAAAACGAAAATAAGGCCGAAATTTATCGTTAATGCCGTCACCATTCGGCGAAAAAGAATTAGGGACATAGTATTGAAAAGTTTCGTCCACATTAATTTTAAAACGTCCTGCGACTTCACAACCACTTTTATTTCTTACTTTGACATAAATTTGAGATGATTTTATCGGAAAAATTGTCACCTTTAACGTATTAGGCGTATTGATAGTACCTTCACCTGATTCAAATTTCCATTCAATAAATGCGACCGAAAAATTAGTAGAAATTTGACGACTTAATGTGTCGCAGAGCCTTACAGCAGTATCAGCACCGACATTTATACCGAGCGATATATTGCCCGGCATTGATATATTTTCAGAAAGAAGACACCCTGACGAGTCTCGGACAAAAAAATTATAAACAGTATTATACACTAAGCCTCTGAATTCTTTGGATGTTTGCCAATTACTCGTATCACCTTTGGTAAATTTATAGCTACCGGCTCCACCCGTTGCAATTAAATTGACTGCACCATTCGAATTTCCGCAACTATCCGGAAAAACGAGTGTAGTCAATTTAAAAGGTGCATGAATGACGACTAAACCACTATCAATTATTTTGCAACCGGATATAGGATGAATAGCCTCGTATTTTACCCAATAATTACCTGCTTGAGGAAATAACAAAATTGGATTTAAACTCGAATCACTCAAATTAAATCCATCTACCCAAACCCGTCCGAGTGTACCGTTTACGATATTCGGTTTAATACGAATTGAGGTTTCATTACAAACATCCGTTTTTTCATAAGTTAAACCATTTGTTTTTGGTGAAGGTAAAACGGTTATTGAATCCGTAATATCATCGTATCCGCCACAAAAATCGAATACACGTAAGCGCATCCGGAAAATTCCTGATGTTTCAATAGTCTTGGACAGGGCAGCGTCGGTAGAAGTTGTGCCATCACTAAAAATCCATAATAAACTTTTTGCAAGTAGTGTTTGACTTTTCAAATTAATCGTCATCGGTTGGCAGCCTACTTTTTGACCAAAACTAAAATGAGATTTTATCACAGGCGGATAAACCCAAAGAAAAAAAGCAGATGTATCGCTACTACAATCGCCTTTTACAACGTGTTGAATAGGAATTTGAAGAATAGTATCGCTCCTATTTTCAAACCGCAAATCCGGTGGAGTTATGGTTTTATACAATTTGCTACCAATGCGCCACGTTTGTTCTGTCAAGTTTCCGCAAGAGGTATTGAAAAAAGAAACTAATTGATTGGAGCAAATTGAATCGGCTCCTTGAATACCGCTCATGGCTTTTATTTTCGGATGAACAGTTAAGTTTAATTCGCTTGTCACGGCAGAACAAACACCTGTTGATGCTGTCAATTGTAATTTATAAATTGAATCAGCGCAACCTATATTCGACATTCCAAACGGTGTAATTTGCTCTTCTTTAAATATTTGATTTCTGAATGTCCAAACGTAACTGGTTGTACTATCATTATGGCTTATATCGTTGCGAATAGTCGCATTTTGTCCATGACATAATGAGTTTTCTGAGACAGAAACCAGTGCTGAAGGAGGTCTTTTAACAGATACATTGCGCCATAAAGTATCGAGACATTGTGCTGCATTGCGGACTTCGACACCAACACGCATCGTACCATCGTGTTGAAAAGTATAATTTACCGGTTGAAATATACTTTTCAATGTATCATTTACAAATACACGAAATGTCAATCCTGATGCCGGGT
>JAYTNA010000301.1:0-1349 GCA_043748865.1 Saprospiraceae bacterium | reverse complement strand
GAATAACCGATAACGAATAACCGATAACGAGATTAATGAGTGAAAAAGAACATAAACCGGAAGAAATATTACAACCTTACATTCAACGCGATATAAGTTGGCTCTCATTTAATTATCGTGTTTTGCAAGAAGCCAAAGACACGACAGTGCCGTTATTAGAGCGTATAAAATTTTTAGCGATTTACTCATCTAATCTTGATGAATTTTATCGAGTGCGCGTGGCTCAACATCGCAATTTGATTCGCATTTCAAAAAAGACAAAAAAGGAATTAGCTTATGACCCTAAACAAATATTAAAAACGATAACAAAAACCGTAAATAAACAGCAGGTTGAATTCTCAAATATTTTTGAGACACAAATAATCCCGGAATTAAAAAAACATGAAATTTATTTACTCCGCCGGTTAGAATTAAACGCAACACAAAAAGCATTTGTCGAAGACTATTTTAAAAGTAAAATGTTGCCTTTTGTGCATCCGGTACTTTTAGTAAAAGATAAAATTCGCGTTTTTTTAAACAATGCCGAGTTATATTTAAGTATCACGCTGCAACCGAAATCAAGTTTTACGGCAAAAACAGAGTATGCCATCGTAAAAATTCCGTCCGATTATCTACCGCGTTTTATTGAATTACCATCTAAAAGCGGGCGGCATGAAATTATTATGATTGATGATGTGGTGCGCAATTCCGTTTCGTGGTTATTTCCCGGCTTTGAAATTGAAGATACTTACTCTATTAAACTTACTCGCGACGCAGAATTATATATTGATGATGAATTTTCCGGCAATTTGATACAGAAAGTACAGCAAAGCTTGCAGAAACGCGATGTGGGTCCCGCTTCTCGTTTTATTTACGACCGCTCGATGCCGGACAATTTATTGGATTTTTTAACCGATACTTTTCAACTCGACAAATTAGATTTATTGCCGGAAGGACGTTATCACAACAACTCCGATTTTTTTAAATTTCCGGATTTCGGCATCACACAACTTAAAAATAAACCGCTGCCACCGCTTGTTTATGAAGCCTTAGAAAATAAAAAAGTAGATTTTTTCGCTGCCATTCAAAAGAAAGATCATTTGTTGCATTTTCCATATCAGCGATATGAATCGGTCATTCGTTTTTTTGAAGAAGCAGCGAATGATCCGGCTGTCACGCATATTAAAGTGGTGCAGTACCGCGTGGCAAAAAAAAGTCGCATCATTAAAGCCTTGCTCGAAGCTGCTAAAAACGGAAAACAAGTCAGTGTTTTTATTGAAGTAAAAGCGCGATTTGATGAAGAAGCTAATTTGAAATGGGGAGAAACGTTGCAAAATGGTGGTGTAACAGTTTTTTATTCGATGCCGGGC
>JAYTNA010000300.1:0-8896 GCA_043748865.1 Saprospiraceae bacterium | reverse complement strand
CGCTCGGAAAAAAATCGGCAAATAATGCGCTGCTATAAATTTTTTGATTGGAAATATCCAAACGATAATAAGTTTAAATTTTTGAGGCAAGACGAATATCAGCGCATGAGTGTGTATCATTTCTGTCTCGAAAAACGTCAAAACTGCAATTTAGTAATAGATAGCAATAATTTTTTAATCAAAGATATTCTACCGCATACGCCCGAAATTGTTAAAGATTTATTGCGCCATTCCAAATCTATGGATGAATTGTTTGTGAACGTGATTGAAAAAACTATTAATAAATTACTGTGTTGGAAGAAAAAATTGGACAGTTCGACGAATAAAGAACTGAAAGAAATTTTTTCTAAACTCGGTGTTTCCATGCACACCGATTCCGAAAAATTACCGGATTGTTTACCATTTGATATTCATCCGATGGTGCCTTTAGAAATTTATTACGCCGAACAACTCAAAGCTGCACGAAAACTGACCGAAAACGAATCGGAAAAAAGAGAGGCGAAAAATATAAAATTCAGTCTTTCTAACGAATTTTTGAAAAACGAAATTTTACAAAAAGGTTTACGCACCGAGCATTACGATTACAAAAATTATTTGGAAAAAATAGAATCGAGTGCCGATGCGAAAAAAATAAAGAAACACATCATCGGCTCCATGAACCGCGCTTTGGTACAAGATACTTTACTGTGGCAAATGGCGAAATTTTATTTAGATAAAACAAGTCCGGCTTACAAAACTTTCCTGCTCGGCTCCGACAGCGAACAAAATTGGAAAGTAAATAATTTGCGAAATACGAGTATTGAAACAAAATTTGGCGACAACATACTCACCATAAAATTTCACCAACTCGATGATTTTTTATTGATAGAAAGCACAGAAGTTATTCAAAAAGCGATGGCTCAAGTTGTTAAACGGTTTAAATATTTGAAAGAAAATCCGGTACCGAAAAAAGAAACGCAAATAAATATTTCTGAAATTGAGCAAACCGACCGGTATAAAATTCCTTACGAAGAAGTTTTCAGAGAAATTCAACGCAATTTTAACGCCGCTTTGAATTGGGCGAAACATATTTTGGAATTTGAAAAAGATATTGTTGATGCAATGAGCCAAACAGAATGTGATACTTTGGCGAATAATAAAGGAGTCGGTCAATCGCGTCGAATTGATTTTAAAGAAGTTTTAAGCAAAGTGAATTTTACTAATGCCGACATTAAAAAACTATTAAGCGAAGTACGCAACAAATCGTTTCATGCGGAAATTCCGACGACTGAAGAATTTTCGTATTGGGAAATAGAAAACGATCAAGAACTCGGTGCTTTGTTGCAATACAAACGAAAAATTAAGCACGATTATAATAAATAGGATTAAAAAAAACGTTCTAAATAGGTTTTGAAAATGGAGAAATGTTCATTTTTTTTGAGTTTAAAACGCGATAACTTATTTGTTATCAAATTTTTATGGAGGCTCCGGTGTGAATGCACTTGTTTTGAAGTGTAAATACACCGGGACGATGTACGTTCTATTAAGCAGTGCAGGTGTGAATGCACTTGTTTTGAAGTGTAAATACACCCTTATCAAAATGTGTACGCACAAATGTTGCGGTGTGAATGCACTTGTTTTGAAGTGTAAATACACCGTTAAAACGATGCTTGATTGTTGAGGCACGGGTGTGAATGCACTTGTTTTGAAGTGTAAATACACCTTGTACACTATGCGTAAAATGCTGTCATTTGGTGTGAATGCACTTGTTTTGAAGTGTAAATACACCTTGGAATGTAAGCCTTTGTAAATCGTATCAGGTGTGAATGCACTTGTTTTGAAGTGTAATTACACCATAATTTTCAATGCAGACGAATAAGAATTTGGTGTGAATGCACTTGTTTTGAAGTGTAAATACACCCCCTCGCAATGGACTCCAACGTGCGTCGGCGGTGTGAATGCACTTGTTTTGAAGTGTAAATACACCAAAAACCCTTATTGACCACAAAAATATTAGGTGTGAATGCACTTGTTTTGAAGTGTAAATACACCTAATATTCCCGCAGCACACTTTAGTTCTAGTGGTGTGAATGCACTTGTTTTGAAGTGTAAATACACCACTTCCGTACATTCGAGAAAACTCGGCTTTGGTGTGAATGCACTTGTTTTGAAGTGTAAATACACCATAATCCTATCAAGCACTTTTTTGCATGAAGGTGTGAATGCACTTGTTTTGAAGTGTAAATACACCCGCATTGTGACGCGCTAATAATCCTGCATTGGTGTGAATGCACTTGTTTTGAAGTGTAAATACACCAAATTCAGATATCGATAACTGTTTTTGTTCGGTGTGAATGCACTTGTTTTGAAGTGTAAATACACCTGACACTGAAGTATCAAATTGCCGTTCAAAGGTGTGAATGCACTTGTTTTGAAGTGTAAATACACCAAGTCAAATGAGAGAGAAAAATGAGGTGGGCGTTTTTTAAATCATAAGCCGGATTAGGGAAATAAAAAAGCGCGATAAACCAAAAAATTTATCGCGCTTTTATTATTTTCTCGTCATAAAAAAACAACATCACTAACCCACCTCAACCTTTCCATTCCTAAAACTGTTATCGTATCTTTGCCGTTTTATGAAAAATTAAAAGCGTCCACAGATAATTTTAAATGATACAGGAATTAGAATTACCCGAAGATATCACTGCCGTTGTCGAACAAGAATATATCGAAGTCATCGGTGCGAAGGTGCATAATTTAAAAAATTTAGACATAAAAATTCCGCGTTACAAACTCGTGGTGATGACAGGCATTAGCGGCAGCGGCAAATCATCGTTGGCTTTCGATACGATTTATGCCGAAGGACAACGGCGTTACATGGAAACTTTCAGCGCGTATGCGCGGCAATTTATTGGCAACATGGAGCGTCCGGATGTCGAACAAATTACGGGTTTGAGTCCGGTGATAAGTATTGAACAAAAAACGGTCGGGCGTAATCCGCGTTCAACGGTTGGTACAATTACGGAGATTTACGATTTTATGCGTTTGCTTTTTGCGCGTGCCGGCGAAGCGTACAGTTACGTCACAGGTTTGCAGATGGTAAAATATACGGAAGAACAAATTAGAGAAAAGATTTTTACTGATTACACGCAACAAAAAATTATTTTATTGGCGCCGGTTGTCATCGGACGCAAAGGACATTATCGCGAATTATTTGAAAGTACGAGCAAACAAGGTTATACAAAAATGCGCGTGGATGGTGTCGTGATGGATATTACACCTAAAATGCAACTTGACAGATTCAAAACGCATGATATTGATATTGTTGTTGATAGAGTGCAAGTAACAGATGAACGCCGCGAGCGTTTAACAAGTTCGCTTTCAACAGCCATGCGATTGGGTAACGGCATCGTAAAAATTTTGAGAGATGAGCCGGTAGCTGTGAGCAATGAGCATTCAGCTTTAAGTAACGATGATGAGCATCTCACATCTCACAGCTTAAAGCTCAAAGCCGATTCCGCACAAACTTTTTCAAAATTTTTAATGGATCCGGTGAGTGGTGTGAGTTATGAAGAACCTTCGCCGAATACTTTTTCTTTTAATTCGCCCAAAGGTTATTGTTTGCATTGCAAAGGGTTAGGACAAGTTGCAGAAGCGGATTTAGAAAAAATAATTCCGGATGCCGAAAAAAATATCAACGAGGGCGGTATTGTACCGCTCGGTGAACCGCGTGAAAATTCTATTTTTCAACAATTGCGGCAGATTTCCAAAAAATATAATTTCAGTTTCACCACACCGATAAAAGATATTCCCGCCGACGCGATGCAATTGATAATGAACGGCGGTGAAAAAAAGACGATTAATTTGCCGGGAGTTGTCGCTGCTCAGGATTTATTGGTGTTCGATTTGGCGGCTACCGGTTTGCTGCCGATGTTGAAACGTTGGTACGAAGATACCGGATCGGAAAAAATTGCCAATTGGGTTGAAGATTTTATGACCGTATCTGAATGTCCCGTGTGCAAAGGTCTGCGTTTGCGCACCGAAGCACTACATTATAAATTCAACGGAAAAAATATCGGCGAATTAGCGACGATGGATATGGGTGCGTTGGGGAAATGGTTTGAAAATATTGCCAACGCGCAAAACGGGACGGCGTTACAAAACGTAGGGGCAACCCTTGCGGTTGCCCAACTTGCGGTTGCCCAACCACCAACGGACAAACCTAAATCGGCGAAAAAAAATAAAAATCACGGGGATAACAAGGGAGTACACGGGCAACCGCAAGGGTTGCCCCTACAATCGGCAACAATTTCCGCTCGTCAATTCGCCATCGCTAATCCGGTGCTCAAAGAAATTCGTTTGCGTATTCAATTTTTGTTAAACGTCGGATTGGATTATCTCATGCTCAATCGTCTGGCAGGAACTTTATCCGGCGGCGAATCGCAACGGATTCGATTGGCGACGCAAATCAGTTCTCAACTCACGGGCATTACTTATATTTTGGATGAGCCGAGTATCGGTTTGCATCAACGCGACAATGAACGACTAATTGATGCGTTGCGAAGATTGCGCGATATCGGTAATTCTGTTATTGTCGTCGAACACGATAAAGATATTATGCTCGCATCAGATTATCTGATTGATCTCGGTCCCGGTGCCGGCAAATTAGGCGGAGAAATTGTGGGAGAAGGTACACCAAAAATTTTTCAAGGCAATAATACTTTAACGGCAGAATATCTGAATCACGTCAGAAATATACAAATTCCGAAAGAGCGAAGAAAAGGCAATGGAAAAATTTTGTCGCTCATCGGTGCCACCGGACACAATTTAAAAAATGTACGGATTGATTTACCGCTTGGCACTTTAATTGTCGTGAGTGGTGTGAGCGGCAGCGGCAAATCAACGCTGATTAATGATACATTGTATCCGATTTTGCGCCAACATTTTTATCGCTCGTTGAAAAAACCAATGCCTTATGAAAATATTGAAGGCTTGGCGCATCTCGATAAAGTGATTGAAATTGATCAAAGTCCGATTGGCAGAACGCCGCGTTCTAATCCGGCGACTTACACGAATGTTTTTTCCGACATCCGGACAATTTATGCCGGTTTGCCCGAAGCAAAAATAAGAGGTTACAAACCGGGCAGATTTTCTTTTAACGTAAAAGGCGGACGGTGCGAAGTGTGTGAAGGCGCCGGCAAGCGCGTGATTGAAATGAATTTTTTGCCCGATGTGGAAGTGGATTGCGACGGCTGCATGGGACGCAGATACAACCGCGAAACTTTAGAAATTTTATACAGAGGCAAAAGTATCAACGATGTGTTGAATATGTCGGTGGATGAAGCCGTACCTTTTTTCGATAAAATTCCGAGTATTTATAGAAAAGTACGCACGTTGCAAGAAGTCGGTCTCGGTTATATCACGCTCGGACAACGCGCTACAACGCTTTCCGGCGGAGAAGCGCAGCGCGTAAAACTCGCCGAAGAACTTTCTAAAAAAGATACCGGCAACACAATGTATATTCTCGATGAACCGACCACCGGTTTACATTTCGAAGATATTCGTCATCTGCTCGTTGTGCTGCAAAAATTAGTGGAGAAAGGTAATACCGTCATTGTCATCGAACACAATTTGGATATTATAAAAGTAGCAGACTACGTTGTTGATATGGGACTCGAAGGCGGCAATCGCGGCGGAGAAGTTATTGCAGCAGGAACGCCCGAAGAAATTGCGACAAGTAAAGAAAGTCACACGGGTCGGTTCTTGAGAGAAGAGTTGAAGTATAAATAAAAAAGCGATACCGGATTCGTCCGTGATTGTGTATCGCTTTTTTATTTTTATGGCAAAAGTATATCTTGTGTTTAATTTTGCAATTAACTCAAAAGCATCTAAATTTGTTTTTAAATTAATTTAGGTCAATTTTTTTTCTGAAATTGTTAAATATGGCTGAAATCACAAATTTTTCTCAACTTGATCCGAACGGCATTTATTCGTATGCCGATTACCTCTCTTGGAAATTTGAACAAACCCTTGAAATTATTAAAGGAAAAGTTTTCAAGATGGCGGCTCCGAGCATTCCACATCAAAGACTTTCTTGGCGACTTACCGTAATTATTGATAAACATTTTAAAAACCATCCTTGCGAAGCATTCGCCGCGCCTGTAGATGTCCGATTATTCGATAGAAAAAAATCACTCAAAGCAGATAAAGATGTTTTTACTGTCATACAACCCGACTTGTGTATTATTTGTGATAAAAATAAAATTGATAATAAAGGTTGTCTGGGCGCACCCGATTTAATTATTGAAATTCTTTCTCCGGGCAATTCGAAACGAGAAATGAAAACCAAAAAAGATTTATACGCCGCATTCGGCGTGCGAGAATACTGGGTAGTTGATCCGACTTCTGAAACCGTGTTGCGATACAATATTGAAGAAGACGGGATTTATGGTCGTCCTTATATTTATGTGAGCGATGAAATAATACCTTCAATCATTTTTCCCGACTTTAATCTCGACATCAAGGAAATATTTCCCGAACAACCTGTATAAAAAGAGCGATACCAGATTCGGTTTGAATCGAGTATCGCTTTTTTATTTCTCTTTCTTAATTTTGCAACTCTTGAAGACTGAACCTAAGGAGGTTCAATTCTCTTACTTATTTAACGTGTTCAATACTTTCCAAAATAGCGAGACCATCTTTTTTAGCTTGGTGGTCGCCATCTTCAAATTCAATGTAAACCCACATATTGGTGGCACTGTTTTCTTGGATAAGACCGGCTAACATAATTTGTCGCCCATCTTTATAGCCTAAAACATATTTTCCCGTAAAACCATCACGTGTTTTGAAATCATAAGATTCATCAACTTCTTCAAACTTCAATTGTTTAGCGATTTTTTTTGTTTCTGCTATCATGTTATCGGCAGTCACTTTGTGGTCGTCGAAAATGTACATGTAAAAATCCATACCGATACCGTCGCAAATAAATTCGGTACTTGTGTTTTTAGTAACTTTAAAATCATTCGGCAAAGTGATACCGATTTTGTAATCATCCCAAACAAATTCTTTTTGCGCTTGAGCGAAAAAATTTAGGCTTAAAAGCAATACAACAAACAAAGCAATCTTTTTCATGGTTTTTTATTTAAGTTCTAAAAGAAAATTCCAACAAAGATAACAAGAGGTTCGATAAAAAAAATACCTAAATACCATAATTAGGAAATAATTAACTGTTTCAATAGTACGAGGAAGGGGTATGATAAAAAAAAATCGTAAATCGTAACTGCTAAGGAATGAGAAAGAAATATGTTCTGCCGGCAGAACATATTTCTTTCTCATTCCTAAATCGTAAATTTCAATTTTAATTTCAAAATAATTTTGTTTTATGGTGACGTTTTAACAGTTTTACACTGCAAAAAATTCAAAACAATTCTCAATATCGAATCAACTAATTATGCAAATTTTACACGTCAGCGCAGAATGTTATCCGGCAGCAAAAAGCGGCGGATTAGGCGATGTAGCCGGTGCATTACCAAAATATTTGAATCAAGCAGGCGTGGACACGGCTGTCATTTTGCCGCGTTACAATTTGAAATGGTTGAACACACGCGAATATCGCACACTGTATCACAGTCACGTACAATTAGGGGCTTATCCGATTCCCTACTCGATTGAAGAATGTCTGCACACGTACCGCGATTTAGGTTTTACGATGTATGTCGTTAATTGTCCGACATTTTTCAGCTACGGTAATGTGTATGCAGATAATAATGGTACACCTTATCAAGATGAAATTGAACGTTGGTTAACTTTTCAGCAAGCAGTAATTCATTTTGTTTTGGGTTTGAGCGAAAAACCGAAAGTCATTCATTGTCACGATCACCACACCGCATTCATTCCTTTTATGGTAAAATACTGTCCGGATTATCACTCTCTGCACGATATTCCGACAATTTTTACAATTCATAATGGTTTATATCAAGGTGTTTATCCTTGGCAAAAATCGCATTTTTTTCCGTCTTTTTTTGGTTATGCTGCCGGACAGTTAGAGTGGAACGGTATGATTAATGCGATGGCTTGCGCGATTAAATGTTGTTGGTATTTTACGACAGTGAGCGGTGGATACTTAGAAGAATTGCGACACGATGCTGCCGGATTAGAATCAATTATCAATCAAGAATATCATAAATCTTACGGTATTTTAAATGGCATTGATAATCAAGTTTGGAATCCGGCAACGGACCCGATGATTAAATATAACTTTTCGGGTGATATTGACGTATATAAAGCAGCGAATAAAAAACAAATCACCGACCTGTTTCACGTCAGAAATGACGTACCTTTGTTTATCTTTATTGGCAGGTTGGTTTCCGAAAAAGGTGCGAATTTAATTCCGGGCGTTATCGCAAAATTTTTGGGTGAAGGTGGGGCGGCAAGTTTTGTGGTTTTGGGTACCGGCGAGCCGAGTATTCAAGACGGTTTTAAAAGTTTAGCACATCAATTTCCGGATAGAGTAGGAGCCGCGATTACTTATAATGAAGAACTTTCGCATCAAATGTACGCGGCAGCAGATTTTATTTTAATGCCGAGTCGCGTGGAGCCTTGCGGCTTGAATCAATTGTACGCACTGCGATATGGTACTGTGCCGATTGTGCGCGCTACAGGTGGATTGAAAGATACGGTTGTTGATTTTGCTTCGCCGCAAGGCGGTGCCGGTATTAATTTCACGCATTTTGATGCCGGTGATGCACTCTTGGCTTTGTATCGCGCCATGCAGTTGTATTGGGATATGCCCGAAAATTTTAAAAAATTGCGACATAAGATCATGCATATTGATCACTCTTGGGAAAATGCTGTGAAGGCTTATATTTATTTATATCAAAAAGCAGTAGGAAATAAATGATAAATAATGATTCGCGTT
>JAYTNA010000299.1:0-1554 GCA_043748865.1 Saprospiraceae bacterium | reverse complement strand
CTGTCCCTACATAAAAAAGAGTTTTCTCTATCCGATGTAAAAATTGAAAAAGCCAACGATAAAATACTCGATTCGATAAGAAAATCGGGTATTACACTTATGCCGATTGCACCGGAGAGTAATTTTTTATCCGCTAATTTTGCTTCATTCTCGAGTGCAATGGATAGTGATGTGTTTAAACTTTTGCTCGTTGCTCCTCAATTGACGGCGTTGCAACTCGGCGGAACAAAAATTACAGACGCAACGCTGCGCTACTTAAATCAAATGCCGAACTTGACGCGCTTAAATCTTAACGAGACCAATATCAGTGATGAAGGTTTAGTGGTATTTCCGGAATTGAAAAACTTGAATTACCTAAACTTGATAAATACAAAAATAGGTTTGAAAGGACTCACTGCCCTTTCAAATCCGATTAAGTTGCCGCAATTGCAACAGCTTTTTTTATTCAACACCAAAATTTCACCACAAGATTCTTCTACTGTAAAAAAATTATTTCCGAATACTAAAATTGATTTCGGCGGTTATCAAGTAGCTACGTTGGTTTCGGATACAACTTTATACAAACGAAAATAGTTTTTTAGTTGTGAGTGGTTAATTGTTAATTGTTAGTTTGCTAAAACAGAAATTTCGGCAATCTGATTCGGAAACCTGTTACGATTAATCATTAACAATTAACCATTAACAACTAATTATGCGTTTATCCAATTCTTTTTTTCTTGTTCCAAATGGTGCAAAACTATTTTCACGCCATATTTATCCGTTAAATGTTTCGCCAATTGGTCGGCAGCATAAACCGAACGGTGTTGACCACCTGTGCAACCAAAATTGACGGAGAGACTTTCAAAATTGCGCGAAAAATAATTTTCTACTGCTTTATCTATTATCGGATAAATGTTTTGCAGAAAAGTTTCCATATCGCCGTTTTGTTTCAAAAAATCCATTACGGGACGATCTCTGCCCGTAAGTTTTTTAAGTGCTTCAACCCGACCGGGATTATCCATAAAACGACAATCGAAAACAAACCCGCCGCCGTTACCGCCGGTATCATCCGGATAGCCGGTTTTTTTATACGAAAACGAATTTATTTTTATCGTCAATGGACTGCCGGCGTATTTTTTCTTGTCGAAAAAATCAAATTGCTCGCTTTTAACAATTGATTCTATGCAGCGAAATAATTCCGGCAATTTCACCGGCAATTTCACGACACCCAAAACGTAAGCCATTTGGTCAATGGCAAAAGGAATGCTGCTCAAAAAATGATCGCGTCGTTCGTACAAACCGCGAAAACCATACGCACCAAGTGCTTGCAAACACCGAATTAAAACGTAGCCGTAGTATAAATCGGTGAAAAAATCGCGGTCTATACTTATCAACGATTCTACTTTATCTAAATAATGTTCATACACCGTTTTTTTTATCTCATTCGGTACTCCCCCCTTTGCTTGAAACAAAAGGGAAGCAACATCATATTGCAAAGCCCCTTTCCTGCCGCCTTGATAATCCACGAAAAAAGGTTTGTCGTCTCGAATCATAATGTTACGCGATTGAAAATCG
>JAYTNA010000298.1:0-1142 GCA_043748865.1 Saprospiraceae bacterium | reverse complement strand
AGAAAAAAAGGATTTATTCATCCCATAAAAATTGAAGGTGCTTTAGAAAAAGCCAAAATCATGTTCATTCTCCGCGATTTTTACGACGATATGTTGGAAGATAAAGGCACCTATTTGCGCAATTTAGTTGCCGGTGTTATGAAAAAATATCCAAACTCTAAAGCCGATGTACGCATATTCGAGCAATACAGAAATATGAAACCCATTCTAGATCAACGTCCGGAAATTGTAGATTATGCAATGGAAGCTGTTCGTCGCGCCGAATTACCGCCGAAAATAGGTTTTATACGTGGCGGTACTGATGGTTCAAAACTATCGTTTATGGGTTTACCTTGTCCGAATTTATTTGCCGGCGAGCAAGCGATTCATTCACGCCACGAATTTATTTCCGTTCAAGACATGGAAAAAGCAGTTGAAACTTTGATTCATTTGTGTAAAATTTGGGAAGAGAAAGCAGAGATTTAATTGAAAATTAATAATTGTGTTCAAAAAAAATTCCTCAAAGAAGTTTTCTCTGAGCAATTTTTTTTGTTGGATATAAAAAAACTTTATTGATTACATCTTAAAATCACGCACCGAATTCGGCAGGGCATTGCCCTCGCTTAAAAGTACATTACGTATTTTAACAACAAAAGCAATCAGCACTTCGATGACATTGGCAATTTATTTCTTTTGCAATTTCAGGTGGCAATAAATACTTACCGCAATCTATTGCTACTTCCGCTAATTGAAATGTAGATTTGAAAAGTTTGTCGTGCGCGTGATGGATTTTCTTCGCTTTTTGTTTCATGTTTATCAGAATATGTATTTATATTAAATCGTTTTCACGACAAAAATACTAATTTTTTTATTCACAAAATAATTAACTTTGCGAAAGCTAAATATCATCTAATAAACGCGCACTAAAATTTATGTTCTATCGCTTGTTTTTTCTGTTATTCGTCAGTTTCATTTCTTTTCTCTCTCTCAACGCACAAAAATTACTTTCTCCCGAAGAATTTTTACCTTATAAATATGGCGAGCAATTCACACCGCACAATCTATTGGTTGATTATTATAAATATGTTGCCGCTAATTCGCCACTCGTACAATTGAAAGAATACGGTCGCACGAATGAATATCGTCCGCTTTTATTTACGGTC
>JAYTNA010000297.1:0-1262 GCA_043748865.1 Saprospiraceae bacterium | reverse complement strand
CGAAATTGTGCAGTTTTTTTGCCTGTCAATTCTCAATTGTCAATTGTCAACTGAATAAGTCTTGATACAAAAGAAAGTAACAAAGAAAAGATCAAGTCCGCTTAACTCCCTCCGGTCAAACAGCAAAGCGGACGGCTCGGCTTTTTGCTCGTTGCGGGTGAAAGGTTTTTTAATTGGGATACGTGCGAAACTTGACAAACCGAAATTGTGCGGTTTTTTGCCGTTATGTTCAACGGGGTATACGCATTTTGGCGCGTGGAGCAGAAATAATTTCATTTTTTATAGAAAAGTATTAATTTTGTGAAAAATAATACGACATGAAATCTTTTATTATTCAGATAGATGAACGCGACGAAACGGTATTGATGGAAGTTTTACGTCGTTTTGCCGTCAGTGTTCAGCCCGCCCAACTTACCAAAAATAAAAAAGCCGAAATAAAACCCAAAACAGTTGCACACTTTTTGGAAATAAGCCAATCAATAAGTAATTGGAGTGAAGAAGAAGTTTCTAAGATAGCGGACATTCACGACCAACTTAACAAAATTCAACCTGCTTCATGGTAATTGATACAAGTGTTTTTATTGAACATTTGAGAAAAACTAATCGTACCAACTCACATTTTTCATAAATCTCTCCTCAAACTCGGTTGTATGTGTCTGCCATTACTGTTTATGAACTTTTAGCCGGTGCTTACGATGCCGGTAAAGTTCAAGATGCTAATTTGCTTTTATCTGCCACTACAATTCTTCCCGTAGATGAAAATGTCGCTACCATAGCCGCACAACTTTACCGACAAATGAAAAGCAATTCCATTGGTTTAGCGGATACACTTATTGCTGCCACCGCACTACACCATAATTTACCGATAATGACGTTCAATACGAAACATTTTTCGAGAGTAACAGGTTTGATGGTCATTTGATATTTAATTTCTTATTCCGATACGCTACAGCACAAACCTTAATTGGGTGATTTTTTTGCCGCGTGTTTTGCCGGTCGTACATTTACTTTCTTTTGTCTTGATACAAAAGAAAGTAACAAAGAAAAAATCAAGAAGGTCGCCTCCGGCTTTATGTTCGCCGCAGCTTTTTAAACTTGATTTTTTGTTGTACTCGATACGTTGACATCCGGCACCGCACAATCTTCGAGCGCTTGATTGCATTTAGGCGCGTTAGCCGAACAAAAAGCCGGAGGCATTTTTTTGTTCTTGATTTTTTCTTTGTTTCTTTCTTTTGTATCAAGACAAAAGAAAGTAAATGTAC
>JAYTNA010000296.1:0-2380 GCA_043748865.1 Saprospiraceae bacterium | reverse complement strand
CCGACTAACCGACTAAACTTATCTTCAATCCAATATTTTTCAAACGCGGCACAATATCGCCGTAACCGCGCTCTATCATGTTGACACCTTTTAGAATAGTTGTACCGCGTGCCAACGACGCGGCGATGACATACGCTAAGCCGGCGCGTAAATCAGGAATTTCTAAAGGCGTTTCCGTAGCAATAAGCTCGGTTGCACCGGAAATAATCGCTGAATGTTCGTGACTTTTACCTTGAAAGCGACACGGTAAACTGCCGAGACAATGTGAAGACAATTGCACATCTGCTCCGAGTTTTTTCAAGGCTTTGAGGTAACCGAACCGATTTTCATAAACTGTTTCATGAATTACGGACACACCGTCTGCTTGCGTTAAAAAAACGGCAAAAGGTTGTTGCCAATCGGTTGAAAATCCGGGCCAAACATCTGTTTCCAAATGAATTGCTTGCGGTTTTCCGGCGCGAAAAAAACGAATCGAATCGCGATCGAGTAATTCAAATCCGCCGCCGGCTTGACGATAGCACGATAAAAAATTGCCCAAAGTTTCCGGACGAATACCGTGCACTGTAATAGAACCATCAACAGCCGCCGCCAAAGATGCCCACGATGCTGTTTCAATTCTGTCTCCGAGAATATTCATTTGACAACCGGAAAGTTCTTTTACACCTTCGACGCGAAATTCTCTGCCGGAATCTGTAAAAATAATGGCTCCCATAGCGCGGAGCATCATCACAAGTTCCATAATTTCCGGTTCTATCGCCACATTTTTTATCACCGATGTACCTTCCGACAAAACTGCCAAAAATAAACACGTTTCCGTTGCACCTACCGAAGGATATTTCAAATTAAAATGCGCTCCTTTCAATCTTTTCTTTTTTTTTGCGATGTAACCTTCTGCGCCTTCTTCCAAAATAGCACCGAAATCTCGAATGGCATCTACGTGAAAATCAACACCTCGCGCACCAATCACACAACCGCCGAGCATCGGTACAGTGACTTCATCAAAACGGTGCAACAACGCGCCTAACATTAGTATCGGCATCCGATTCGCGCCACTATGCGGTTGTCTCACGTGTGCATCGGTAGCAGTTGTCGGATCTATCGTCATTTTTTTTCCGGACTTATCCCAATGCACAGTTACGCCCAATGAACGCAACATATCTGCGGTAATTTCCACGTCGCCAATCGGCGGTACGTTTGTAAGTGTCGTTGTTGAATTGCCGAGCAATGCTGCAATCATGGCTTTTGTTGCAAAATTTTTTGCGCCGTAACAAGTTAATTCACCTTCGAGTGGTGTGCCACCTTCTATCTTAAACGCTTTTTCCGTTGTCATTTCTAAAATTTAAAGCGCAAAGGTAAGTTATTGGTTATCGGTTATCGGTTATCGGTCAATAAAAAACCGTACTAAGAAAATTTTTCCTCAGTACGGTTTTTTTTATTTAGGGATGAGACAGAATTAAGTTCTACCAAATCTTAGCCCGCATTGCCGGTTCTTTATACATTTTATCGCCTGGTTTTACATTAAAGACGTTGTAAAACTCCTGCATATTCGTTAAAGGTCCGTTAGTGCGTAATCTTTCTGGTGCGTGCGGATCAGTGGCAACTAATTGTGCCATACTTTCCGGACGACTATTCGCTCGCCAAACTTGCGCCCATGATAAAAAGAAACGCTGATCGGGTGTGAAACCGTCAATTTTATCTTTGCTTTGTGCTTGCGGTGAATAAGTTTTGAAGGCTTCATAAGCCATAGATAAACCGCCGAGATCTGCTAAGTTTTCTCCCAAAGTTAATTTACCGTTGACGTGAACGGTGTCTAAAACCGTATAATTAGAAAATTGATCCTCCACCATTTTTGCTTTTTCGTCAAACTTTTTACCGTCTGCATCTGTCCACCAAGTTTTTAAATTGCCGTCGGCATCGTATTTTCTGCCTTGATCATCAAATCCGTGCGTCATTTCGTGTCCGATAACGGCAACAATACCGCCATAGTTTACGGCATCATCCGCATTAGGATCGTAAAAAGGAAATTGCAAAATACCGGCAGGAAAAACGATTTCATTCATCGAAGGATTGTAATAAGCATTCACTGTCGGCGGAGTCATACCCCATAAAGTTCTATTCACCGGTTTTCCGAGACGTGCGATAGCTTCTTTATTCAAAAAACTACGCGCTGCCATCACGTTTTTTAAATAGCCGGCATCTTTACTGATAGGTAAAGAAGTATAATCTTTCCATTTATCCGGATAACCGATTTTGCGCGTAATTGTCGAAAGTTTCAGTTGTGCTTTCGCTTTTGTTTCAGCACTCATCCAATCTAAACCGGCGATGCGTTTTTGAAAAACTTTATTCATATTATCAAGCATACTCAATAAACGTTGTTTGG
>JAYTNA010000295.1:0-2167 GCA_043748865.1 Saprospiraceae bacterium | reverse complement strand
CCGACTAACCGACTAACCGACCAACCGACTAAACCATTTACAAGCGTCGGTTGGGGTACATCGCAACCGTCGAATAGTAATGGTGCAGCATATTCGGATTTAGACAACGACGGTGATTTAGATTTGGTCGTCAATAATATTAATCAACCGGCTTTTATTTATCGCAACGATGCGGAATCAAAATTAAAAAACCATTACCTTAAAGTAAAATTGCAAGGCGACGGGATGAATCGTTTCGGTATCGGTACCCAAGTGAGTATTTTCAGTGCCGGACAATTGCAATATTTAGAGCAAATGCCGACACGCGGGTATCAATCGAGCGTGTCGCCTGTTTTACATTTTGGTTTAGGTGATAAAAATACAATTGATTCGCTCATTATCACTTGGCATACCGGTAAACAAGAAATTTTAAAAAATATTGCCGGCGATAAATTATTGGTTTTAGAAGAAAAAAATGCCAATAAAAATGTAGGGGCAGGGCTTGCCTCTGCCCTTGATATCGCGCAAAAACATGAACAAATTTTCAATGAAATTCAGTCACCGATTGCGTTTGTAAATCCGAAAACTGTGTTGAATGATTTCAAAAGACAACCTTTGCTTACTAATCCTTTGTCTTTCGTAAGTCCTTGTTTGGCGAAAGCAGACGTTAACGGCGACGGTCTCGAAGATATTTATGTCGGTGGTTCAAGCGGAAAATCAGGTACATTATATCTTCAAAATAAAAACAGAAACTTCATAATTAAACCTGAAACTGCTTTTGATGCCGATAAACAATCTGAAGATGCCGATGCAATTTTTTTCGATGCAAATGGCGATGGTTTCTTGGATTTGTATGTATGCAGTGGCGGTTACGGAAATTTTATGCCTGAAGATCCGGCTTTGCAAGATCGTTTATATATCAACGATGGCAAAGGAAACTTTACAAAAAACTTCAACGCGCTGCCAAAATTTTTGGTGTCAAAAAGTTGTATGCGCGTAGCGGATATAAACGGCGACGGCAAACCGGATTTATTTGTCGGTGGTCGTGTTATTCCCGGTCGTTATCCGGAAACACCGACGAGTGCCATTTTAATTAACGACGGCAAAGGAAATTTTTCTGATCAAACTGCGACACTCGCACCAGCTTTGCAAAAAATCGGCATGGTGACAGATGCAGCTTGGATAGATTTAGACGGCGATAAAAAACCGGAATTAATTGTTGTGGGTGAATTTATGCCGATTTGTGTTTTTAGTTTTAAAACTGGAAAAGCTGAAGATATTACTTTAAACTATTTCGATAAAAAATATTCGGGATTTTGGAATAAACTTTTGGTTGAAGACTTAAACGGTGATGGTAAACCCGATTTAGTTGTCGGTAATCTTGGACTTAATTCGCAAATGAAAGCCTCCGATAGAGAACCGGCAGAACTTTTTTTCAAAGATTTTGATGACAATGGTTCTATTGATCCGATTCTTTGTTTTTATAATTATAAAGATGCGACGCACCGTGTCTCATATCCATATATCACACGCGATGAATTATTAGATCAAATGAGTATCATGCGCGGGCGTTTTCCGGATTATAAATCTTACGCAGAGGCAACACTACCGGATATTTTTACAAAAGAAGAACTTAAAGGTGCGACACGATTAGAAGCAAACTGTTTGAGAACAGTTTTGTTTTTGAGTGATGCGAATAATAAATTTGTAGAAAAACCATTACCGTTAGAAGTTCAAGCGTCGCCAATTTTTACAATTACTCTAATAAATAACTCTGAGCCTTTAACAAAAAGCATAGAGACTCAAAAAAATAGAGATTCAAAGCTCAAAGCTCAAAGCTCAAAGCTTATTTTATTATGTGGCAATATTAATCATGCGCGTCTAAAATTCGGAAAGTACGATGCGAATTATGGTTTATTATTAAACAATGATGGGCAAGGAAATTTTTCAACCGTACCGCAACAACAATCCGGATTCAGAATCACCGGTGATGTAAGAAGCGTGATACAACTTAATGATAAAATACTTTTCGGAATTAATCAACAACCTTTGAAAGCGTACAAACGTGTTGGTTCTTTTGACCATTAATCTAAGATTTATAAGTTTTTAATTCTAGTTTATGAAACTAAACGATTTTTGTTTTACAATTAGAAACAGCTGGAATTTAAAATCGTCGTCGAGGCTCAAA
>JAYTNA010000294.1:0-6812 GCA_043748865.1 Saprospiraceae bacterium | reverse complement strand
GGAGACTCAAAAACCTACCGGTTGCGGGTCCATTACAAAAAGAACTTGGACTTCATCTGATGTTTGCGGAAATTCAACAACACAATCCCAATCAGTTACAATCGTCGCGACGCAAGGTTGTACACCGACACCTACTAATCCGATTGATTCTTTTACAGTAAAGTTAGCAGCAGGCACTTCAAAAGATACTTTGGTCTCGGATATGTTCGGTACCAATCGAATCGTAACAAGTATTGCGCGTTTTAACGTTGCCAATAATAACGGCGTATCCGGCATGCTTACCAATGGCGGTACGAGTGTGCGCTTTTCTGCCACTTCTAATTTTACAAAAACGGATACGATTGTCGGAACTCAATGTGGTAATACGACTGCCGTTTGTCGCGATTTTTTTATTATCGTTACGCCTCAAGCCTTACAAACTTCTGCACATTGCTTTTTGCCGAATGATACAAGCGCAAACTATAAAGTAGCAACTTGCAACGATAAAGCCTATTTCTGTATCGCCGGCGTGAATAATGTAGATTCTTTCAAACATAATTATACAATACTCGAAGGCGGACAACCTTATACAAATACCATCAGCGGTTGCAGTTTCGATAGTTTGTATTCTTATACTTACTTCACGATTCCCAAAATGGGGCAAGGTGCGCCGTATCGTTTAGATTATTGGAATCTGAATGGTCACCCATACACAATTTCCAATTTCACTTTGATTGGACAATTATTGGACTCGATGAATGTTTGGGATCCAATTGGCAAATGGAAAGTGGATACGAGTTTATTGGTTATTTACGGCGGAAATTCTCGAAATTCTTACGGACAAATAAAAGTAACGCGCATCGCGAATGGTTCTATCGGTTATTTGGAAGTGAATACGCAATATAATTCGCACGGTTTAAATATTTGTTTCAATGTCGGCGGACATGAACTCATTATCAGAAATAATGCAACAAATTGTCAAGATCTTGTGCGCGTTGTGGTTACTTGCGATGCACTCGCCGCAAAAAGACCGGTAGCAGTTCCTGATACTTTTACGGTAAGAAGAAATGGTTCGAAATATTTTTCGCCGTTAGCCAACGATGAATTGAATGGTGCTTTACGTTCGTTTTCTATTTTGAGATTGCCTAAAAACGGTAATTTTACTTATATCGGTGCGGATTCTATTTTATACATACCGACAAAAAATTTCTGCGGACGCGATACTATGAGTTACAGCGTTTGTAATGAATTTTTCTTGTGCGATACTTCAACTATCAACGTGACGGTGACGTGTGATAGTCTTCCGAAAAAACCGGTGGCAGTGAGCGATATATATACTACAAAGAAAAATACACAGATTACTTTCAACCCAACAACAAACGATCAAATTAACGGCACGCTTTCAGGTGTCAACGTCGTAACGTCACCGAAACACGGCGCAATTACTTTTTCAGGTGTAAATTCATTGGTTTATACACCCGATGTTAATTTTTGCGGCGGTATAGATACTTTGCGTTATCGCATAGTGAATACGGATTTATTAGCGGATACTGCCTTCGTATTTATTACAGTGACGTGCGATACATCAGGCATAAAACCGAAAGCCAATAACGATAATGCTACAACAAATAAAAATGTCGCAGCGAATATCAACGTATTGACGAATGATGTTTTGAACGGTACTTTAGTCAGTTTAACGGTGAACAAAAATCCGAATCACGGTACGGCGAGTATTTTGAATAATACCGTCGTTTATACACCGTCTTTAAATTTTTGCGGCGCAAACGATACGCTTCAATACAAAATTTGTAACGGTACGGCTTGCGATTCGGCTTTCATTTTTGTTACAGTTGTGTGCGATACACCGGCTATTCCGAAAAAACCGAAAGCGGTAAATGACAGTTACACGACATCGAAAAATAAATCGGTGGTTTTTAAACCAACTTTAAACGACCAAGTGAACGGCGTTTTATCCGGATTGAGTACGGTATCGTTGCCGTCGCATGGTGATATTGGTTACATGGGTATTGATACGCTCATTTATTCGCCGCGCATTAATTATTGCGGGCTTGATACTTTCCGTTATCGCGTATGCAATACAGATTTACAATGTGATACCGCTTTTGTTTTCATTACGGTGACTTGCGATACAACATTGAAACCGGTGGCGGTAGCTGATGTTGCTACGACGAAAAAAAATACGCCCGTAAAGGTTAATGTTTTATTGAATGATGCACCAAACGGTACACCAACTGTAACAATTGCACAGAATCCGAAAAACGGAACGGCGGTTGTTAATAATAATCAAGTGGTTTACACACCTTCAACCGGATTTTGTGGTGCGAACGACACATTGCGTTATAAACTTTGCAACTCAAATGGTTGTGATTCTGCTTTAGTAATTGTTACGGTGACTTGTGATACAAATCCGGTGGGACAAAAACCAATCGCAATCGCAGATGGTGCGTCCACAAAAAAAAATACACCTGTTACAGTGGATGTTTTGGCAAATGATTTTCCTTACGGCACGGTGACAGTAAGTATCAACCAAAATCCGAAAAACGGAACGGCGGTTGTAACGAACAGTCAAGTTGTTTATACACCTAGTAATAATTTCTGCGGTGCAAATGACACGCTGCGATATAAAATTTGTAACGCAGTCGGTTGCGATTCTGCTTTACTCATTGTTGCAGTAAGTTGCGGCGATACGATTAATCCGAATAAACCGGTAGCGGTAAACGATAGTTATACAACAAAAAAGAATAAGAGTATCACATTCAAACCAACCACAAATGATAATCTCAATGGTACGCTTTCCGGTTTGAATATTATCGGTTCGCCGAAACATGGTACGGTTAATTTTATGGGTACGGATTCTTTGATTTATCAACCGACAACTGATTTTTGTGGTATTGATACTATTAAATATCGCGTGGCGAATGACAAACTGTTAGCTGATTCCGCTTTTATTTTCATCACAGTAAGTTGCGATACAACGTCTCCCGTTAATCTGAAACCGATTGCAGTGGCTGATGTGGCAACAACGAAAAAAAATACGCCCGTAACTGTAAATATTTTATCGAATGATACACCAAACGGAACAGTAACGGTAAGCATCTATCAAAATCCGAAAAATGGAACGGCAGTTGTCACAGGAGTAGGGCTTGCTTCTACCATCGTTTATATACCGACGCCCGGTTTCTGTGGTGCGCGTGACACATTACGTTATCAAATTTGCAACTCAAACGGTTGCGATTCTGCTTTGGTTGTCGTGAACGTCACGTGCGATACGCCACCGCCGACACCGAAAAAACCGATCGCAGTTAACGATTCTTACACAACGAAACAAGGTGTAATTATCGGTTTCAAACCGACAAACAACGATAATATTAACGGCACATTAGCCGGAGTGAATATCGTGAGTCCGCCGAAACATGGTTCAATCGGATTTTTCGGAATAGATTCTTTAATCTATAAACCCGATAGCGGTTACTGCGGTAAAACGGATACCTTGAAATACCGCGTATCGAATACAGACTTATTATCTGATACGGCATTTATTTTCATCACCGTAACTTGCGACACAACGCCGACTTCGCTGAAACCGATAGCTAAATCCGATGTTGCAACGACGAAAAAAAATATGCCGACTACAATAAATGTTTTAGCAAACGATACACCGAACGGAACAGTTACGGTAACGGTCGTTGTCAGTCCGAAAAACGGAACGGCTTTCGTGAATAATAATCAATTGGTTTATACACCTAAAACAGATTTCTGCGGTAAGGATACGTTGCGCTATAATGTCTGCAATACAGTTGGCTGCGATTCGGCAACCGTCATCGTCACTGTTACTTGCGATACAATAGTGCAGCCGACAAACAAGAAACCGATTGCGATAACAGATTATTATGTAACGAAGAAAAACGTCACGATTAATTTCAGTCCTATTACAAACGATATTTTGAATGGTACTTTATTAGGTGTGAGTATCAGCAAACCGTCAAAACATGGTTCAATCGGTTTCGGCTCTACATCGGATTCATTGATTTACGCACCGAACCGCGATTATTGCGGCAATGATACGCTGCAATACTTAGTTTGCAACAACAGCAACTTGTGCGATACGGCGAATATCTACATCAAAATTAATTGTACAGATACACTCAAACCGATTGCCGCAAATGATGCTTATGTTACGTTCAAAAATAAATCCATCGGTATCAAACCTTTGACGAACGATATTTTAAACGGTGCACTTGCCGGATTAAGTACGGTTTCTACTCCTAAACACGGTGCGATTGCTTTTGTCGGAACAGATTCTATCACATACTCGCCGAACTTAAATTATTGCGGTCTTGATACATTCCAATATAAAGTATGTAACGATAAAAACTTGTGCGATTCTGCTTTCGTCTTTATCACGGTCAATTGCGACACGATAACGCCCACACCGAAAAAACCGGTGGCAGTGAACGATACTGTCAACACGAAAATCAATAAGCCTGTACGCTTTAAACCGACGGCGAACGATAACATCAATGGTACATTGGCAGGTATGAGCGTTGTAAAAGCACCGACACACGGTACGATCGGCTTTATCGGAACAGATTCGATGCTCTATGTGCCGACAACGGGTTATTGCGGAAAAGATACCATGACGTATCGAATCACTAATACCGATTTGCTGTCCGATACAGCTTTTGTTTATTTTAATATCGCTTGCGACACCACGTTATTGTTGCCGTTTGCCAATGCCGATAGTGTGACGACGCGTAAAAACACACCGATTCGAATATTAATATTGAACAACGATATACTGAACGGTACACTCGATTCGATTAAAATAATTTCAAGTCCGATACTCGGTACGGCAACTTTGGGCAGCGATAATATAATTACATATACGCCGGACTCATGCGGTTTCACAGATTCTTTGAAATATCGAATTTGTAATAAAAACGGCTGTTCCATTGCTGTCGTGAAAATTCGTGTGCTTTGTGATACGATTAATCCAACGCAAGCACCTTTGGCGAATATAGATTCGGCAACAATGAACAAAGGCGTAGCTTTACTTATCAATGTCATAGCTAATGATTCGGTTCGAGGTTCGGATACTTTCCGAATAAAATCGAATCCGAAACACGCTATCGTTGCATTTGATTCTCTGCACCGCGTAAAATATCAATCCACAGATACTATTTTCTGCGGACGCGATACGTTTACTTATGAAATTTGTAATCGCTTGGGATGCAGTTCAGCACCGGTTTATGTCAATATCAGTTGCTCGACACTCGGCAATCGCGATTCATTTCCGCGTGCGAAAAACGATATGGTGACAACTTTTGTGAATAAATCGATTGATATTCCGGTGTTGAACAACGATACTTTGCGTGGCGGCACATTACAACCATCGCCGACCGTCGTTCCGAAAAACGGCTTGGCGATGGCAAACGGTTTGGGCGGCTTCACTTACGTGCCGAATAAAAATTATTTCGGCATAGATTCGTTTCAATACGCCATCTGTAATCGTTTCGGTTGCGATACCGCGTGGGTTTTTATTACTGTTGATGAAGGAGACAGCATCGTCGTCTTCAACGCCATTAGTCCGAATGGTGATCAATCCAATGAAATGTTGCACATTGCCGGCATAGATAAATTTCCGGACAATCAAGTCGTCGTTTTAAATCGCTGGGGAACGGAAGTGTATAACGTAAAAGGATACACTAATGCAAACGGTTGGGACGGTTCATGGCGACATAAAATGTTACCGGACGGTACTTACTTCTATTACCTCATCGTTAATAAACCCGACAATACGCAACAGCGATATACCGGTTATTTACAGATACATAGGTAAGTAAAAGGTAGAAAGTAAAAAGTAAAAGGTAGAAAGTAAAAAGTCGCACAAGAGAGTAGCTTTATCTCTGCGCGACTTTTTACTTTCTACCTTTTACTTTTTACTTTCTACCTTTTACTTTTTACTTTCTACTTTTCTCAAATTCTTCCAACGTAATTATTTTTTCGAGTTGCATCAAAAACGTTTCCCTGTCGTTGATAAATCTTTTAGTAGAGTACAAACCGATATTTTGCACATATACCTCTTCTATATTAAAAAGATGCTGCCAACCGCCGCGTTTATCGTCGTGTTCGACTTGCTCTTCTTTCAAATCAAAAATAATTGCCGGCTTTTTTTTTTCCTCAAATTGAATTGCCGTATCGCGCAAAAAACGGCGGTTACGTGTGATAGTAGTGATGTGTCCGGCATCTTTAGGGTCGGTAATTTCATAATTACTCACAAACACGCCGGTAGAATCAGTTACTTCAAACGGAAAAGCGGCACCGGCGCGAATGTTTACTTTTTTTGTAACAGATTTGCCGGTACTGTCCGTGCTGTAATATTCTAAATCTTTCAAAAGCATACCATTATATTGACGAGATTCCACACTCACCAACAATTTTTCAAATGACGGCGAAAAACATTGTCCGACAAGAAACACCGAATCGCCTTGAATCTGTATTTGATAATACCAATACAAATTAAAACTCGTATCGCGACTGATACATTTATAAACATAGACCTTTGGCTCTACTTGCAATTTTTTGAGCGGAAAATAGTAAGTATGGACATCTTTTTTACCGCAACTTGAAAACGAAAAATGCAACATGAATAACAAAAAATAAAAAAATAGTCGGGCAAAGTTCATTAAAAAGAATTTAGAAGTAAAAATAAGTCCTATAATACGAATTTAATTCTCGAAAATTTTTTTGTCCGAAAAAAAATATAGTACTTAGCATCAATTAGTCGGTTAGTCAGTTAGTCGGTTAGTCGG